>NZ_QJOT01000029.1:0-25521 GCF_013393165.1 Paenibacillus sp. 79R4
CTCCAAAATAAGGGCCGACCGCCTCTCATTCGGCTTCGTCTTCTGGTTATGTGCTGCATCATCCGATACTGACGAGTAGTTGACGACCGGGGTATGGACTGTAACAGAGTTCAATCCATTAATCTCATAATCCTTCTCTCCGTTGCCGCCCACGGAACTATAACAAATCTTTCCAGTGCTTGGCTGACTGGCCTTATTCGTCTTGCTGATTGGAATCATGTTCCCAGGACTGTACAGAACATCGTCTCCGATCATCGAAGCATTCGGGATTTCTTCTGGCGTCCTACTACTCCCCTCCGTTACCGATCCATCCATGAGGGTTCGCCCGTTAAACGTAAACGTGTCATTGCTTACAATTACTTCTCCAACCGCGGCCTCAGCTGCAGACTGGGGATCTTGTCCTTCCATTGCTTCAACATTATCAGGTACAGGCGGGGGGATATAACTGCTAGTCTGTGCCGTTGCATAATAAGGCGGGTTATATTCTGAAGGAAGAATCTGAATCGAGCCATTGCTAAATGCATAATTAATCAGCTCTACTACTTTAATCCGGTACACCTGCACGTCTTGGATCGTCCAAAAAGAATATTCCCTTACGACCTCCACCTGTTCTGTAGAGCCTTCAGGCTCTTCCCCTGCTTCTCCGGTCCCAGCTTCAGTATCCGGAGCATTCGGATCAGGAGGTGGAGGAGGAATCGTCACATTCACTTGATAGCGACACTGTCCAATCATTTCCTGATACTCATATTGATGAAGATATGATTTGGCCCACACATTCCCATACAAGCTCTCCGAGGTGGGTATACCCTTTAATACATCAAAGGGTTCATTTCCTCGCATATCTGCCTTGATAACTCCATTCGCCTCCGGATCCATATCTTCTCCATACATCTTTTGACCAGGGGCAGGTTCCGTACACTCACCGCTAGGATCGCCAGGGCCGTCTTCCCCCTCCGTATAGTAAACTTTCATCTTTCCGGGATATTGGTAGGTATAGGAATATAAATCAAACTCCATATGGAAAAAATAGTACATCATGGCTGCCCCGGTCGCGGGTAAGTTTACTTTTGTACCAACATGATCATAAGTTTGACCGATTCTTACCTTGATTCCATCCAGATTATTAATGTCTTTACCAACAATAACAGTTGTATCATCTGTTTTTCCCTTTACAACTGGATTGGATCCGACAATCGAAACTTCCTCATTAATCACTAATTTAAGATACTCTACTCCAGGATTCCATTGTGCTAATCTTGATTTATTATCATCGACTACATAAGTTGGAAACTGACTTCCTTGTTCATTAAAAAATGCATTATGTCTAACGCGCGGAATTTCAAGCACAACTTGATAACCTGGATACTTATCTCTTCTAATACCACCAACTGTCTCCTTTTCGATCTGACTATCAGGTAAACGATCCATTACGACCCAGCCAATTTCCGACGCCCCAACTGTCCATCGAGATTCAGAACTGCTACGCTGCCATGCAACCCAGCCTCCAGTCCCTTTATTTTTTGTTGACGAAACCTTAATGGGAACTCCTTTAAAATCCACTTTTCCTGAGTATTTCTGGGTTTTGGGATTTATCGTTTTTACAACTTCTGTGCCCATTATGAACTCTATTGTTGTGATTACATTTCCTGCACCGACATCAACATTAAGCGGCTTTGTACTGAGCGTTGGATTTTTGGCGTAAATAGAATTATTACCAGATAACGACTTCTCAATATTGTAGGTTACATCCTGTTCTGGCAGAACCTGCTCCACAGATGCAAAAGCCCTGAAGGGATCGGTAGGTAAGAATATTGCTAATAACAAAAAGTTAATCACCAGAACAATAGTTAACCTCATAAATCTATTCACCTTATTCTTCGCCTCCCTCCCATGAATCAAATTTCAGGAGGGTATATCTCTAAAATATATTGACTCATATAATTAGAAGTAGAAGGTGTCTGAAGGGATATCTCTATACCATGACGATCAACTACCCAACCTTTTTTAGGCACAATCAAAACTGGAATATCGTAAAGCTTATAATGATAAACATCAGCTGACGAATCTAACACAATTGGATCAAACTTTCTTTTACTAAGTCTAGGAGAATTGAAACCAGATACAGCAAAATTAACTTCACTATTATATTTTTTCTTATCCTTGTTAAAAATCACTTTACTTTTGGTAACTAACAAGTAGCTCTGTGGCCAATCCGTTATTTTTAAATCTGTATGTTCAAAATATCCGTCAAACCACTTCAACTCCCCTACCGGAGGGAGTAGCTTCCAGTTCGGATCGTTCGGATCCTCCATATCGATGGCAATGAGCGCTTCTAATTGAGCTTTATATTTCCCGTCCTTAGAGGTAATGGTCATCATTTCCTCATTCCACAGCTCCTCCACGGACCTTCCCTTAAGCTCACTTTCATCTGAAACCAAAATCTCTGGCATAACCGTAAATATATTCGTCCCATGCCATGCAAGCTCGGCATTAGACACTGCGTATTTATCAACCGGCAAAGTCTCACCAGCATTTACCTCTAAGATCCGCTCAATAATCGTGACTGATTGTGCTCGTGTTGTTGTCTTGTCCTCCCCGAGAACTCCTTTTCCAAGCCCGGTGATCAGTCCGGACTTCGTTGCTAAATACATCCACTTATCATTTTCGCTAGTCGCTTGTCCAATAGCCCGCACAGCAATCCGCGCCATCTCTTGACGCGTAATATCCTTGTTCCACTGCTCCTCGTTATTTGCAAAATCCACCGCTGCATAAAGCGATTGGTTCTGCGCAACCTTCACATACGGCTCATACCATACACCTTCTACAGCTTCCGTTGGCAGTCCAAGCGCTGTCACAACCATCTTTATAAATTCACCACGAGTGATCGCCTGCTCCGGTTTGAATTTTCCTCCCGGATACCCGCTGACATAGCCCTTGCTAACTGCCATCTGGATTGCTGCCTTCGCCCAGTGATCTGCCCCAACATCACTGAACTGAACACTTCCGCTCGAAGGCAAAGTTTGTCCAGACTCTACGGTAACCTCATTCGTCTCCACGGATTCTCGATCGTCCGCTGAAGCTGCAACTGTACCCAACAACAACGATAACAACACTGCTCCGCCTATACCTTTTGATACCCATTTGTTCACCCTAAACCCTCACCTTCTGATGTACTCTATTCCTCAAATCCAGGGCCTACTCAGCCCTAGCCTTCACCTTACACATTCTCTAGGATAATATCCTGCCGCCGCCGCATCCCTCACACTATCAAAAGTTTCCTCAACCCGGTAAGGATAATTGCAACCGCTCTGGTAGTAATATTTCATGCCTGTCCTCTCATCTACTCCCCCATTAATTACCGTCTTCTTAACAAGTCTTCCGCCACCGAAGGCGTAGTTATTATAGAATTGGTCACCTACAGGAATCCCTTGAATAAAAGCAAGCATGCCAATATCATTGATCGAATTGACCCATTCCTCTTGCGAAATACTAGGAAGCTTGAACGTATAATGAATCCCATTTCGGGTTGAGAACTCATTATGCTGATTAATGAAATAAGCAAGATCCTCCTGGATTCTTTTTACGATAGTACTTCGTCTCTTCGCATCAAAGCTGGCTGTATCCTTAAGCAACGATGCATTCGTCTTCTTCATTACATCCTGTCTGAGTCCTTTAACCCATGTCTTGCTTGCTGCATCATACACATGAACATATTCGTCCAAGGTAAAGTTGAAGCTGTTGCCCGCATCGTCTGCGAACGCATAAGGCTTCTTTGGGCGCCACATATGCTTGTAATTCTTCTCCCCGGAAGCATCCGTATATTCCGTCATAACGTACAAGTAATAGCCATCATAGTCCATGACGACAACGGCAGGGATATAGGCGGCTAAGGCCCCTTGACCAATAGGATCGTTATCCACACCAAAATTCAAATATAAGGTCTGAAAGAACGTATCGATCGCCAATTCCTTGTTAACCTTAAAATATTTATCCGACTGATATTCCGCCTCATATTCCTGTAGCTCATTTAAATTCAGAATAACCCCGGCATCCTGTGCGGCCGTGCGAAGCGCCTTCGTATATTGCTGATTAAGTGCGGCCACTGTTTTTAGATCAGCCGTATGGACATCCATCACCAGAAAGAAGGGAAGAAAGATACATACGAAGAGAATCGCCCAATTAATAATCTTCATTGATGATCATGCCCCCATACGGGATATATATCTTCGTATTGCTTCCGGTATTCCCACTCGTAAAAAAGTCAAATAGAACCGTAGCCATAGTTCGATTCACATTCTTCCCTTTTACTGTGAAAAAATCGCCCACAGTCATTGGATCAGCCCCGCTTCCGTTAAGATCAGCATCCGGTTTGGGGTATCTCCGCTGCTTGCTGTTTAGAGGCTCCGTATTATCGGGGAATAGCGTGGCCATAATTTCGCCCGTATAATGACCATTAAAATAAACATCAAAATCATTCTGAAAGGAACTTGGATCAGCTGGTTCAGAATAACTAGGGTTATAACGTTTATGTAAATGCTCCATCTGAATATCATACTGATTGCCGGTAGCTCCCAGCTTACGGTTAAAATCCAGATACATGGCAGGAGTAATATAACCCTTCGTACGAACGGCATCTACAAACTCAGTGACGGCAGTATGGACCACGAGCTGTGACAGCTCATCATGACGCTGGGCCTGCTGATATAATGGGTAGCCGAACAGGAGTGCTACCGCAAGCAGTATGGCTACAATTTTTGATAACGAGTTCTCCATTTCCCCACCTTCAATCTATGTGAACTCTATGGTTTCTATGGTTCCATTGCTGTCACGAAAATAGGTAACATCATAGGTTCGGTGCAGATTAATACCGGAAATATCCAACTTCTCCAAATCAAGATCCTTGGGGAAGAAAAGGGTTTGACTGTCAACTACCCGTATATTCGCACCTAGAACATGTATTTGGTATATACTCTGCAGCACTTCAGCCCCGGTATAGGTCTCCCGGCCGTTCACCTCAAGACTAGTGAACAGCCGGCGTTCCTCCTGCTCCGCCGCATGGCGAAACGTATCAATCGCCTTCTCTTGCCCCTGCATCCCACCTACTGTGAAAGTACAGGCCACAATAAACAAGAACAGCTCGGCCACGATAAATAAAGTTCTTTCCAGGTTGTCGCTCATTTTGGTTAAGATCCTTTTGTAAGATTTTCATAGAAAAGATCGGTTCTCTATAGGTTCATTTATTCGTTACGGAGTAATTTGAGTAAATACGACTCCGCGTATCATGTTGTTTTTATCTCTAACAATGCTTGATTTAAATTGCCCGCTTGGATTGATATATTCAGGGTATTTTTGATCTTCAGCTAACTCTAGTCTCCCTGATGGATTTTTCTCTTTTGAAACATCAGTTACTAATGAGCCATCTAAATTAAGTATATTACCGTAATATACGCCTTTGTCTGCATCTTGTTTGCCCGTTTTCACATATATCCCAAACTGTTCCAAATTCATATATTGCCGAATCGCATTCAGCACCTGACTACCAGACAACGTTGTATTGTTATACGTATTAAACTCTGTATCCGATAATTGCGTTGTAATCGAGGCCATCTTCATTTGTCCTTGCTTAGCCGCATCCTGAGAAGAAATCGTGATGATAACTACAATCGTGATCAACATAATAGTCAGGAATATCCCTGCCGCTACTCGTATACCTACGCCAGTATTTTCTTCCATGTACATTCATCTCCCTTAATCATCTTTTATTATTGAATTTATAATTGTGTGTTCAAAAAGTTCGGTTTTCAGCACCGAGAAGGTTGGATGAAGCTAGGGTCCGAGGAGCGCAGCGTACGTAGTGGGTACGTGAGCACCGGAGGGCCCGGCTGAATTCAAGATTCGATGTCGAGTTACTTCTTTGGTTCACTTCGTGATCAAAAGCGGACTTTTTGACTACCTCTAAGCTCAGATCCCCTGAATTTGAGTCGATAGCTGACCAAGCTGCCCGAACGACATGTACAAGAACGGAAAGACCAGATATAACGCGATCAGAAGAGCTCCCGGCGTCCAGCCGATCATTTTGCCCCAGGAGGCTTTCTGGCGAATGAGCCGTTCCAGCCGCTCCTTTTTCTGTTCTGCATAATATTCCTGCTCCATCTCCAGATCATCGAAGGCTTCACGAATCGTAATCTTCTCAACCGCCTGGTTCAGTCGCTTCACGATTCTGACGAATGACTCAAATGGCGCTTCGTTCATCAGCGTCTGCATGGCCCCCTCGGCCCCGCTGTCATAGGTCAGCAAGCAGCGCTGCAGCGCCGGTCGGAAAATAATACCGTATCGTTCCATCCATTCCAGAATCGTCTCGACCGACATACGTTCGAACTCCGAGAGAATACTGATCAGAACGTGGAACTGATCCACCTCATTTTGCATTTCGAGCGCTCGCATCCGGCGCTGGAACAATAAAATCCAAAGCGGAAGGTAATATCCTGCGATGGCTAGGCAGATGGCCAGCAACAACTCCCACCATTTGAAGAACTCGCCATGAATAGTCTGCATCTTGCCTTCAATCCGATTTACCGTATTATTAAATGCCACATCATTTAGAGGCTGCCCGGTATTCATCAGCACCTTATTCGCAATAGCCTCTCTGCTCAACTCCCCCTTCCCGTTCAATTCCCGAATAATGTTATTGTCAAACTCTGTGAGCTCCCTGGCTCTCTGCATCTCCTTCTCGTCCATATAACCCAATATCGTGTTCTGCTCCTTCGTCGGATTGTGATACACATGGTATATAGCACTGAAGTGCAGAGCGATAGACAAGAATACGACACCGATAAAGCAAGTCACGCTTATTAAAACACGCTGTATATAAAACCATTCCAGCATCAGAGGAGAGTTGGCTTCCTTCAGAAGCAGATTCAATCTGTAATGCTTGCGTGTATGTGAGGCGGGAACCAGCCTGTCCACCAACCAGCGAATCCATGGTACCTCGTACAGCTTCTTCTCCCACTGCCGACGAGGCCCCTTGGGAATGTACTTCGCTTCATCGTTCTCTGACAATTTCCTGATCAGTACATAGCATAGGGCAGCGATTGCAAAAATCACCAGACGAATAATTATCCCCAGCTTACTTTCATAGAAATCCTTTGTAATAGGAAAATACCCTTCCGCCCAACGAACTAGAGGAAATGACAGCAAAATCGGGGCAAGCGCAATCATCGTTAGTCCGCCGAGGCGGTATCTCAGTTTCTGGCGGCGCAGCAAATCGTATCTGATTTCCTGAACGAATTTATTAATTGCACTCAAATACATCGAACCCTTGCTTAGAGTCCGGTCACCATATTCCATAATCAAATGCGAGATACCGGAAAATACTTTTAAGTAGCGGTTCGGAGCTACAGCATAATAGTTCTCTAATCCCTTCTGAGGTTCATTGGAGGTCAGAATCTCATGAATTCTCTCTACCTGCAGCTTAATTTCCTGTGGCGAAGCCTGAGCAGCCTGATAAATCGCCTCGTCAACCATGCGAACCTCTTGATAATAATGGCGATTATCCTCCAAAAATTGCGAGAATTGCTTCAGCAGCCTGTCCTCAACCCGGTTCACAAACATATCAACCAGCATCTCATTCAGAACGATAGCAGCCAGAACGCCGAAGAACACCGCCATCCAGCTCTTGCTGATCACTGCTAATATAACGATTCCAAGCAGCATCGAGCCTAGCGTCATGAACGTAATTCGCATCGTTTCTTTGCGCAGAGTGTACTCATCGTAAGTATTGATCGCTGTTAACCGCTTGCGTATGCGCAGAATCTGGCCTTTAATAACTGGCACCTTCATGAGCCGCATGTACGATTTCTGATAAAAAATTAGCAGCTTAGCGGGTGTTGTCCGGTTGGATGCAGCTCCTGTCTTCCAGACAGGTCCGGAGTTTTTGCGCCTTCTGCGCTCCTTCATAATCATATACAGAAGCACGGAACCTGAGAGGAAGATGGCTATTCCGCATACCAGCAGAATCCAGAACCATTTATTCATGAGCTTCCCCCCAGTGTCGCGTTAGAAAGGCTTCAAACGCCAATCTGTCCTCAGCCGTCATATTGAACTTCATATGTTCTATCTTGGTTGTAGAGATGGGAGCCACGGCAACATATTCTCCATTTCTGTATTCAATGATGTTTCTTGCCGTCCATACCCTTCCACTGCTGCGACGGTAGGCCTCACGCTGCAAATCGATCAAGGCATCCAGCTTGTTCTCCACGCTATCTCCCTTGCTAAACGTTTCTCCCTCCAGAATCTCTGACTCATAAGTGACCGGAGTAATCTCGGTAATTCGCTCGATATAACGCCTTCCGTCATTTTCCTTACGCATATGAATATCCCACTTCACCGCATTGGCAACCTGCTCTTCTGCGATCCGTTCATTCTGGAACACGCCGGTCTTGAGCAGTGAGTTACGCAATGACCAGACCAATTCTCTAACCGTAGTGGCATGGTGTGTAAAAATTGTAAATAAGCTCGCCACCTGCGACATTTGGATCATCCAGGCCGCCACCGGATCGGTGGCTACTTCTCCAAGAATATTAACCGAACCATCCGTCTTCTTCTGCAGGTCCAGTCCGGCTTGACCTGATATGTTATCTGTCTCTCGAAAACCCAGCGAGTTTCGTTCCGGATACAAGCGCCTTAGATGAAGCTCAAAGGTCATTTCCTGAATCCGCAGCGTTAAGGTCGCATATATGTATTTGACTGCAGCCATGACAAGCGAGGTCTTTCCCGAACCCTGCGGACCGGTAAACGCCGTCACCTGTGCGCCCTTCATCAGGAATTTGATCATCTCACGAGGCAGCTCCGCATTTTCCCCAGATTGGGTCGATACCAGCTTTTCCAGATTCATATTGGGAAGGTCGAACTTGCGCACGAAGAAGGCCCAGCTTTCCGCAAATGGAGGTCTGACAACGACAACGCGCGAGCCGTCCTTCATTTCATTCACCTTGAAACCGTTGGATTCGGTGAGCTGTCCCGGATTATCATACTTATAGATATTTTGGCAGATTCGCTTGAGTTCGATATCCGAGCCAAAGCTGAGGAATGATAAATGAATCGACTTCCCGCGATAAAAAATCCACACGCTCTGATAGCCCGGATGCTGGGCTTGCCGCATCCCCTGCATCAATTCAACCTCATCCTCTATAATCTGCATCGTCGTCGGAATGCCTGATATCCCTCCCGAGACGCCATCGATCGCCATATCGCGAATTTCATCAATTACACCGAGGCCCTTGTATCTGCTGTATATCCGCTGAACTATAATGCTCAGCTTATCGGTAAATTCCAGCCTGCCACGAGCTTCCTGATGATAGATTCTGCGAATTTCTTCTCCGGTAATAATATAGGAATCAACGGTTTGGTCCTCAATCACCCGCTTGGGCTGATCAAGACCATATTTCCCTATCATTTCAGCCAAGCCGCGAAAGCCGTACTTCTTCTTATATAAATGCAGCAAAATATCGAACTTATCTTGATCACTCAGCAGCTCAGGATCTTCAAAGGGAATAATGAAGTTAATGTTCTCTTCATCCAATCCATAATTGCGGTCAAGGAGATCATAGATATACTGCTTCAAATAAATTTTCTCCTGAATGTCCCCGTTGGTAGCATTCTTCATAGCACTTCGCAGCTCAGCTACGACCGATTGCCTTCGGGTATACTCTTCTCCCGACAAGCCCATATCCAATAAGCTGCTATTTACAAATTCATTGATCGTCGTCTTGATATACTGTAGTAGATAATCAAAATCAAACCTTGATCGATCTTCCTTCATCCTCTTGCCTGATGATGCCGACTGTGCCACAGGCTTGCGATTAAGCACTAGGAATAAGTACACGATCAACCCGCCGAGGATGAGAACGATCAGAAGAAAATTGATCATATAAGGCATCCCCATTACAGCGCCCTTCTTTCACTATATTTCAGCTTCGGATTTATGCCGATCTCGGTCAAGATAAGCTCTGTCACTTTGCGAACCTCATGAATGAAGTAATAATTCTCATGCGTGCTGGAGACAGATCCATTGCGGGCAAAGAATCCCTTCACATCCCCATCGTTAAAATGATCACGAAAGCTAGTGTTATAAGGAATAGCAGCAATTCTACCCTTGAACTTATACTTCGCGGCAATATTTCTAACCTTATATTTCGAGTCAGGATCATATTGACCGATTAAGATAAGCTGTGGAATTCTCCGCACCTCCTCCGGAAGGCTCTTATAATAATTCAGAAAGTATTTATCAAGTACGTTAATATTCTGATTCAGACATACCACGATTAAATCCGAGTTCCGCAGCGTATCTACAATTGATGGACTATTCAGCCCGCTATGAACATCCAGCAGCAAGGCATCATAATACTCCTGTGCCCGCTGAAACACGATATTGAACAGTTCATTCGATCTCTCAAAAAGAGTCTTATCCGATTTCTCGCTGCCGCTGAGCAAATCGAGGCGATCCCTCTCTATCATCAGGGAATGATTCTTAATCGTCTCCCTCTCCAGCTTGCTGCTCCTAACTGCACGCTCTAATGCATCAAGCCCTGTCCCGGAGACTTCCAGAAATCTACGGTTATATTGATTAATAGTCTTAGAGAAGGAGCGCTCCAGAGTGGAATCCGACCATTGCGGCTGTGAAATAAGTGAACGAAGATCATATTCCAGCCCAATTAATGCGGCTATTGCAGCAGTATTACTCGTGACTCCCAACCCATGCTGCACGCCCCAAAAGGATACTTGACCCATCATTAACGACTCCTCTCGGCTCTTTTCCATAGTTTTTTTGCTTCTGCCGGGCCGATTTCCATAATAGACTCCGCCATCTCGTTGAGGACTTTCCTATACTCCCCTGAAATCCTCTTGATATTGACATTACTGCGCGCCTGGTTATGAATCCGGGCGGCAAGGTCTCGTTCATCCGGATAATATACGAGGGTATCCTTCCATTCGATAGGAAGAGGAGAGAATAGATCATCCAAATATTCCTCAAGCAGGGTACCGGCCACTTCACATATCACCCTGGTTACTGGGATAAGTCTTGTTCCATCCAAGCTGGAACTAAACGCCTCCATCAGACGTAAATTTCTCTGCATGACCGGGTTATCGTAGGAGGTCACCATGAAGAACTGGTCTGCCTCCGACCAATGGCTCGCAAATTCGATATCCTCCAAATCTATCAGTACATAATCATAAGTCCCTTCTGCGATCAACCTCTGATAGATCTCCATAGCTGTGACCTCTTCCGCAATATCGAACTGATCATGCTGGTGAATCTCCGTATCCAATTCTATCTTCGGGTATGCGTATTTGTAGCGTTCATATCCTGTAGCATCGACCAGCAGCACTTTATGATTCAACGAGACCAGCTTGCACAGATAGAGCATCATATCTGTCTTATCAAAGGCTCCAATTATTACAATCTGCTTCATCTTGCAGCCCTACCCTTCAAACGGAACCGTTTCGTTATAGTCTTTGAATTCACTATTTGTAGCGGCGCTATCTTGTCCCGATGACCCGCTCCCCGCATTAAAGTCCGGTGTTTCTGTTGAATCAAGCAGTGGGTTATTCTGTGCAGAATTCTCCCCATTCCCCTGATTGCCCTCATCTCCCTCTTCGTAATAAGTACTTCCTGAAGGATTAGTATTCAAATTGGATTTGCCGCTGTTATATTTCTGCCGTTCATCTTCAGGCATCGACTTAATATCCTGCTCTAATTTCTCGCGAAGCCGCTTCTCCAGGTACTTTGTAGCCACGTTAACGATATTGGGATCTGTTAAGATTAATTCCTGGACTTTCGCATTAGGAGGATAGTTAACATATGCTTTCTCCTGCATATAAGGATCAACATAGCTGAGGGCATAAATCGTAGCATCATTAATAAAAGCATCAACAATTGCACTGGACATCAACAGAATTTCTTCTTCATTCATCTGATACCAAATCGTACCGTTATTTAAATCCTGCACTTTCTTCTTGGATAGAACGATGTAATCCTGGCCCGTCGGAAATTTAATGCGTACATCGACAAAATCCTTCGTTGATAGCTTAAATGGCAGTTGAATCAACTTAAATTCCTGATTACGGAGGTCATTTGGAGTGACCCCTTCTTCGTATAGCATAGGAGAAGTAATCAATGTATTCTTCTGCAAATCAATTTTGGGATACTTGCCTATAAGCTTCTGTAAATCATCAACGGCGTTATCAGGAATTGCTGCCCTTGGCACGCTCATTGTAACAAGGTCTTCCTCCCTCAATATCGTTCCAGCCAAATGGTTCTCCTTGACTACTGTGATGGCCGAACGTTCCTCATTCAACTGCTTCTGCGCCAACGCCAGTTGCTGCTCAATCTTACTGGTATGTTCCTTGTACTTATGCTGCAGCTTGCTGATGTACAAATAGCCTGTACCAACACTAAGAAGCAGGACGATTGCACCACCGATGGCTCCGGCCACTATTAATTGTTTCTGCCGCAGTCTTATTCTGGACATGCTTTGTCTCCTTTCTTCGCCAAAAACGATCCTGAATACCTATGTATATTTTGAATCTAAGGAAAATTATAACATGTGATTTCTGAAAAAAATGTCGTTTTGTGTCAAAAAATAATTAATATTAGAAATTTTAGGAGAATAGCACCATAACTATGGAATTATTTTATATTTAAACAACAAAATAACCCTATACTCGCCAAAACGAGATAGGGTTATTAGACCTACGAGGTGCTTGCCAAAGGGCTACTTACTTCAATATTAATAAAATAATTAAAGCTGCAATAATAACCATGCAGCCACTAAGAATTGAATAAAACCATACTTTGGTGGATGCTTTCTTTCTGACTCCTAGATAAGGCTTGAGAATCTTAGTTAGGGCCGCATCAGTTTCACTGGAAGCCTTGTACGGATCAGGATGAGGGGGAAGACGAAATACTTGATTTCCTGGCAATTCCTTTCTGATATCCGTGATGCTGATTGGATCGACAAACGGGATGCAATAATACCAGTTCGACTGGTCCATCTTACTATACATTTTCCTGAACTGCTTAATCTTAGGCTGCCGCCACTCACTGCCGGCACCAAGCAATATTTGCGCATTGGCCCTGAAAAATTCCTGACTCCAGTCACTCTCTTCATGACTCCCAATATCAAGTATTAAATAATCATACCCCATTGCCAATAGCGAACTCATATCTGCCTTACTATTATGCTTGTAATACATAACTCCATTAATGCTAAATTGACTGGTTGAATTTGTATAATCCCTGATGCCTTCATAAGCACTCTCTATGTATGCAAAGTCCTGCGATCCATTAGCCTCCAGCAAGGCGACCGAATAACCCTTGCGATTAAGATAGTTCGCTATTAATATGCTAAGATGCGTGGAACCGATTTTGGATTCAACACCCATTACAGCGACAGTTATCGTACCTACAATTCTCTCCTGGACAACAACTCTCTCCTGAAAAGGCAGGTCAGGAAGCTCCATGTCCAGCACATCAGCGCCTTCCAGATAAGTACTGTGCAATTTAGAAGTAAATCGATAGATTTGATCCTTGATCCGATCCATCTGTATTCCTTCGGCTTCCATATCCGCGGCGATATTAGCAGACTTTGCACTTTCAGGCATGAGCTTTAGCAGCGCATGTGTAATCGTCTCAGCCTTTGTCCCCGGGGATGTAGTAATAACCTGAACCCCCAGCTCTGCTAGCTGATGAACCATTCCATCTTCCTCATGACGATCCAATGCTATAACTATGATTCGCGTGCTGCTGCGCAGCATCCGATACTGGCGAATTCCTTGCATAAAGATTAACATATCCGTGCAATCCAGGTCGGTAATTAGAGTCTGAATATGGATTCGAGATACTGCCTGGATGTATTCGAGAAATTCGGAGCCTTCAAATTTCCCCGTCTTCTCGTAGCTTATATCTGAATGGCCTATAGCCTTCAGTACATGCTCTGCCGCTCTATTGGATACGATTACTGCGTTCACTGTTCCACCCCGCCATCCGTCAAGATTCTGCTCTGGTTGATGTCAAACATTTTATCCATACCATGTTCCCTGGTTCGAAGTGCCCCTTGCTTTGCTCCGAGTAGAAGCTCTTCCAGTGGCTCATCCCCGGCAATATTCATATACCCCATACTAAACGGATAAGTGATTTCCGCTGAGAGGTTCAGCTTCAATGAATCCGTCAGATTCTTCAGATCCATGGAGGATTTATTGATGATTACAGCTACGCCATCTTGCTCATAACGACTTGCAAACCCAAAGCGATCTGTATATTTCAGCACAACTGGACCCATTTTTCTGAAAATCTCCTCGGTTTGCCCATTTCTATTATCCTTATTCTGGGAGAAATCAAATAGTATGTAGACGACCCCGTACACCTGTCTTTTTAGCAAAGCTTGATTAGCTTGTTGAATGAAATGCTTGCGTGTATAAAAACCGGTCACTTCATCTCTCGTTGAAGTATAGGCAGCAGCCTGCATAATCTCAATGACCCGTTCAAACAATTGCATGAAGGTCAGCAGCAGAAAAACCGCTAAAAAAGCTAGACTTGATATAAGAATAGCCTCTATTCTAGTAACTGCCGCAACGGTATATAACAGAATATGTACGAAATAACTTGCTAAGGCCATCGTATTCTTCATCTTAGTTCCTGCCTCAGGGAAGAGCTTGAACAAGGAATACAGAGTAACAGCCCCAACAATAAGCACTAGAAGCAATGATGCCATCTCCGGTGGCAGCAATAGCGAGCCTGCAGCAGTAATTAAGCTAAGTCCTGTCCCTGCAAGATGAATATATAGCTTATCCTGTCTCTTGGTATAGAGAATGCGGTAAACGGCCAGTTGGATGAGCACTACGCTGCAGGTTAGCAAAGATTGGAAAAACATATAAAACGCATTAAATTTATTAGGGAGGCTGAGCATGGCTATTGACGATAACAACCCCAAGCCGGTTGAGCTAAATAATATGAGGTAAAATTGGCTCCTCCACCTGAAATACATCATTCCTCCCATTGCAAGCAGCACTCCCATCCAGGCGACCTGCAAGGTGTACAGCATAAGTTGCAATTGATCCAAATGTATCACCCTCCGACAAAATTTGACCTGAATATATAATATACTAGATCACCTAGATTTAGGAAGCAGAAGATAATCATGGATTCTGTTTCTATTTCTCAAACATGAAACCGGGCCCGAAATTTACCCGGGGACTCTCCGGTCCAGCGCTTGAATTGGCGGCTGAAATGGGCAATATCCTTGTAGCCGAGACGGGTGGAGACGGCCTCTACCGTAAGCTCAGGCTCCATGAGCAGAAGCTTGGCCTTCTTCAGCTTCAGGCCTGATAAATATTGGCGCGGCGATATGCCGTATACCCGTTGAAAAATGCGGTTGCAGGACGAAGCGCTGTATCCAAGATCCGCGGTGGCAGCCGCTACCGCATCTCTGGAGTGCTGCTCCTCCCTTTCAACCTCGGACAAAGTCTCTCCCTGGATATCGCTATCCTCCACACACTTCTCCAATCTTGCCGCAATCTCAAAAGCTACCCTGCCCATCTTGCTGCTGGCCAGTTCCTCCTCGCCCTGCTCAGACAGCACCTCGCTCAGGCCAGCCAGCAAGTCAAATACGGCGGACATGGCTCTCATCTTGTTGGCCAGCTTAAGCGGCACCTCATTAGCTGAGGTGAGCGAGATTAACTTGTCCAGGCTGGGGCGAATCGTCCGGGTCAGGGCGCTTGTCGACTCATACAGGTCGAAGTTCCTGCGGCTCAGCAAGGCATGGAGTATAGGGTCATCCGCATTAAAATGCAAACAGTAATAAGTCATCGGCTCCTCACCAATCGCCCGACTCTCATGAACATCCTCCGGTCTAAGCAGTAATAAATCACCGGGCTTCTGAATATAACGCTGACTGTTCACAATCATCTCCTGTCCTCCGGCGAGCAGCAAATTGACTTCAAACAAAGGATGAGTATGCCTGGGGTATGACCAGTCCTTGGTCACCGTACGGACATGGGATGCAAATATCCGAAATGTCGAATCCATATCCGGCAGCATAAATTCCGCGATATAACGATTGTTAGCCAGTTCCAGTTCCATAGCAGCAGCCTCCTTGTACACAAGCTCAATAATTTAGTAGTCAATTTGGGTAAATTGATTCATGGTTTGGATATAATATATCATTTTATACCTTGTTATAATTAACATATCACATAATCATCTCTATATACAGGAGGTAGTTAAATTGGATAAGAAGATGTTATTCAACGCACACCACTCTCCAGTGGGAGCGTTTGCAAGTTTTACACTAGGTTATCCCGGCAAGAAAGGCGGCCTAGATCTTGAATTGGCTAGCCCGCCCAATCAGAATATATACATTGGACTGCAAGAGGATGGCAAGAACCATTACCAGGCGCTGCCTTTTTTTGGGGAAGGCCAGGATGAGCGCGACCGCTATACTTCTGAACAGGATGGCGAGAAGGAAGTCGTTGAAGATAAGCTGATCACTTCTTTTGCTCAAGAGAGCATTACTCGCAACTTCAATGCGGCAACCGATGAATGGCAAGCCGGAGATTTGACCTTGCGGATCTATTCGCCATTTGACAGTGTGCCTGATCCAGCTGCCGCCAAGGATGAGGAGCTCAAATTTGCCATTATGCCAGCCGTTCTGGCTGAGATCGTCGTTGACAATACGCGCGGAACAAGCAGCCGCCGGGCCTTCTTCGGCTTGCAGAACAGCGACCCGTACAGATCGATCCGCCGTCTTGAAGATGTAACAAACGGTCAGATTATCGGGATTGGACAAGGCAGACATACCGCAATTGCGACGAGTGACAGCCGAATCAAAAGCGCTGGTTTCTTCACCATGGAAGCGATTCTTGAACCTAAGGTCGAAGAGAATCTGCGTTTCGGTCTCGGAGCCGTCGGCGCCTTGCTAATGGATACACCTGCAGGGGAAAAAGCGACTTATCGCTTTGCGATCTGCTTCTACCGTGAGGGATATGTTACTACCGGTCTTGATACTACCTACTATTACACACGCTATTTTGCAAATATTGAAGAGGTTGCCGCTTATGCGATGGATAACTTCGATAAAAAGGTAGAAATTGCACTGCAGGCTGACCGCATCACAGATGCGCCTCATCTGAATGACGATCAGCGCTTTATGCTGAGACATTCGATTCGCAGCTACTATGGCTCCACACAATTGCTCGATCACAAAGGAGAAGCGCTCTGGGTTGTAAATGAAGGCGAATACCGGATGATGAATACATTTGATCTGACCGTAGACCAACTGTTCTTTGAGATGAAAATGAACCCGTGGACCGTGAAAAATGAGCTCGATCTGTTCGTAAAGCGCTACAGCTATACCGATCAGGTTCATTTCCCTGGAGATCCGACCCCTTATCCGGGCGGCATCAGCTTCACCCATGATATGGGCGTGGCCAATGCATTCTCCAAGACTGAATATTCCTCCTACGAGCTTCATGCGATTGATGACTGCTTCTCACACATGACGCATGAGCAGCTTGTGAACTGGTTACTTTGCGCTACTGTATACGTACAGCAAACACAGGATAACAAGTGGATCAAGGATAACTTGAGCATTATGGAGCAATGTTTGGAGAGCATGGTGAACCGTGATCATCCAGATCCAGCCAAACGCACGGGGATTATGGGTCTCGACAGCTCCCGCACGATGGGCGGAGCTGAGATCACAACCTATGACAGCCTTGACGTATCGCTTGGACAAGCAAGGAACAACATCTATTTGGCCGGCAAAAGCTGGGCTGCTTATGTCGCTATGGAGAAGCTGTTCACGAAGCTTGGCCGCAAGGAGCAAGCAAGTCTGGCCGCGGAACAGGCTGATCGCTGCGCAGCGACTATTGTGTCGCAAATGCTGCCGGAAGGTTACGTTCCAGCCGTCATTCAAGAGAATAATGATTCGCAAATTATTCCGGCTATCGAAGGGCTGATCTTCCCGCTCTTTACCGACTGCAAAGAGGCGCTTGATCCGAATGGACGCTTCGGCTCATACATCCAGACGTTGAACAAGCATCTGAATACCGTGCTTCAACCAGGTGTGTGCCTGTTTGAGGACGGAGGCTGGAAGCTCTCCTCCACCAGCGATAACTCCTGGCTCAGTAAGATCTATCTGTGCCAATTCATCGCTCGGCAAATTCTCGGCCTGGAGTGGAACGAGCAAGGCAAAGCCGCGGACGCCGCCCACGTTGGCTGGCTGACATCCACGGCGAATGCTTACTGGAGCTGGAGCGATCAAATGCTCGCCGGAGTAATCTGCGGCAGTCGCTACTATCCGCGCGGAGTGACATCCATTCTGTGGCTGGATGAGCAACCGACTGCGTAATAATAAGCTAACCAAGCTATCACAAAAGCCCCACACGACTCTCATCCCCCCAGTAATGGGGAAATAAAGAGCATGTGGGGCTCTTTTCTTGCGATAAATTCGTAATGGGCACATGCTCGCATCCACTCTCTGAACCTATATGCCCATCCACTAATGAAACTGGGTATCGCAGTTCGGGCCAATTGAGCGTATAGAAACCGTAACGATACTGGACATCATTATTCAAAACAAACGTAGACTTGAATATTCTAACGAAACTGGGTATCGCTATTTAGAACAAACCCGGTACTTGGCGATACTAACGAAGCTGTTGTATCGTCATTACAACAAATCGAGCACCTGGATGTTCTAACGTAACTGGGTATCCTCATTACAACTAATCAGGCAGCTGGATTCCTAACGTAACTAGGTATCGTCATTACAACAAATCGAGCACCTAGGAGTTCTAACGAAACTGGGTATCCTCATTACAACTAATCAGGCAGCTGGATTCCTAACGTAACTAGGTATCGTCATTACAACAAATCGAGCACCTGGGAGTTCTAACGAAACTGGGTATCGCTATTCGGGCCAAATTGGGCACTAAAAAAATCTAACGAAACTAGGTATCGTTATTGGAGCAAAATAGGGGCTTAAAGTGTGAATTTCACCTAAATAACGATCTGTAGTTTCGTTAGATTTTATTCGCGGCTTTTAATGAGGTAATAACGCTCTGTAGTTTCGTTAGAGATAGTAAATAAATACCCGGGACGATCTGTCCCGGGTTATCTCCTATGAAAAACTTAAGCCGCTGAAGCACTGTTTTGTCTGGAAATCGCAAACAATACGAACCAGATCAGCAGGAAACCTAGCGCTTGAGGGATGGTCACGATTTGCTGGAAAGCGATCCAGTTGATCAAGACGCCGACCATTGGGAAGCTAAGCTCTGCCAGTGTAGCCACAGACGCCTTCGTGGTGGTCAAGCCCTTGTAGTAGACTAGGATGCTGAGCAGCCCTGGCAGCAACGCCTGACCAAGCAGGTTAAGTCCTACCAAAGATAACTCATAGGAGCCCGATGGAAGATTCCATGCCGCACCTTCATTCCAGGTTACCGCAAGCAGCAGCGGAAGAGCGAGAACAAATCGAAGCGAGGTTACTGTCTCGTATTTCATCTGTCCGACCATCAACCTGCCCATCACAGTGGAACCGCCCCATAGAGCCGCAGCCCCCAAAGATAACAGACTTCCAACTTGCACAAATTCATTCCAGTGGCCGAATGGAATCGCAAATCCAAAGGTTAGAAAATAGGTTCCAGCCAGCGCAATCAGGAACAGAATCGAGAAGTGACGCGGCAGCTTCTCTTTGAGCAACAAGCTCGCTAAAATGATAGCGAACAACGGCTGCAGCTTCTGCAGCAGCAATACTGCGTTGGCGTTGCCGTTAGCAAGCCCCATCGTGAACAGGATAGTTGCTATGGCTGAGCCGCCCCAGGAAATGAAAAGCAATGCACCGAGATGCTTCATGCTCATGCCCTTTAATTCCCCGCGATTCTTCCATAATACTGGAATAGCGATCAATGCGATAATCACATGCTCCAGCAGAACGATTTGCGCTGATGTCAGTGCACGGAGCAAAATGATCCGAAATAATGGATCGACACCCCATAATGCCGCTCCCAATACCACTAGCCAAAAACCGCTTTTTGCCTTCGCAGGACGCACCGAAGTGGGCTCCTGCACCTTATAGCCTGTACTTACGTTTTCCATCTTGCTGTCTCTCCCTCTCCTTGAATACGGAGTCTTGCCAGCAGAAAGCCCCCGTTGAATCGACAACAGTCGACATCTACGGGGGCTGATCAAATAAGCATGCGCAAAGACAGGCTTACCACCTTGTCGCACAAACTTAAGATTGATCTTCTCCCATCCGGACTTTACCGTCGGCTCTGGATTTGCACCAGATCAGTCGCTATCGTCCCAAAGGACGGACAGCGAGTCGCGGGCTGTGATTCAATCGCTAAGTGCTGATTGAACCATTCACCGCCGGTCAGGAATTTCACCTTACCCCGAAGATCCATATTCAAATTTTTAATTATTTGATTTTACAATATCCGCTGAATTCATATTACAATCTTTGCCGCGGATATAACTGTAATGAATATCACATTATATTTAGTATATGACTTGTTTCATGTATTTTCAATGAGAATAATTTCATTGTTTCATGCTATTTAATATTTGTATGCAGCATAGCAGGCTCATGCAACCCCAAAACGTCCCATCTACCTAAGTAGTACGTGTGCAAAGAGGCCTGACTCACAGTACCTAAGCTTCTGCTTACGATGTGCGTTTTACAAAACGTTTCCGTTGGTTGAAGCTCGGGGCAAAAGGAATTGAGCTACACGTTTCCGCAGTTCGTTGCAAATGCTTGTAGTATGGTCGTGAGCACTCAGAAGTTTCCAAAGGAAACATGACTTCCTAAGCAGTTACTTGTAGTGGAACGTGAGCACTCAGAAGTTCCCGAAGGAAACCTGTTTTCGTAAACATCTGTCTGTAGTGGATACGTAAGTACCTTAGAGGTTTCCAGCGGCGTCATTCTTCGTAGCATCTGCTTTAGTATGTCCTAAGCACCTGAGTCTTCCAAAAGAAACATAACTCCGTAATCAGTTGCCTGCAGTAGGTCGTGGGCGCTCGCGAATTCCCATAGGGAACAGATTTTAGGCATCCGCTTCTGCAAGTCCTAAGCCCCTCACAATTTTTCCAGAGAAAACATGCTTCATAGCCCATCTTCCGAGCTTCCGCTGAATTCAAGATTCGATTTCGAGCAGCTTCCTTATTGCTGCATGAGCCAAAGCAAACAGTTTGAGCAGCCTTTAATAAACCTTGTGGATGATCTCCTCGAAATCCGGTTCCTTCATCTCGAAATCGTCGATGTCCCCCCAGGTCTCCAGCTCACGCAAAATATCGACCGTGCTCCATTCCTGGCGATTGGCCTCGATCGTTACGACATCATCCTCCCTGCCCGTTACTTGAATTGCGGGATTAAGGGTATCCGGCAGCTGAAATTGACCGCGGAATGTGACGCGGATCTCGGTCGGCAGGCCGATGGTTTCACGAAGCGAGCGAGCGGTGCCATCGAAAGTGAGTTCACCGTGATTGATCACCATCACGCGACCACAGAGCTGCTCAATATCATCCATATCATGCGTAGTAAGCAATATCGTCTTTCCAAAGTCCTGATTGAGCTGCTTGAGGAATTTTCGTATATTCCGCTTCGCATTTACATCGAGTCCAATCGTGGGTTCATCCAGGAACAGAACATCGGGGTCATGCAGCATAGATGCAGCCAGATCGGCCCGCATTCTTTGTCCGAGCGACAGCTTGCGAACCGGTGTAGCCCAGAACTCATACAAATCCAGAAGCTCCGCCAATTGGTCCAAGCGCCTTCGCTTATCGCTATCGGTCACATTGTACATTTTGGCCAAAATATCATAGGAAGCCTTGACCGGAAGATCCCACCACAATTGACTTCGCTGGCCAAACACAACACCAAGGTTCCGCACCGCCTTCCGACGCTCCTGGTGAGGATTATAACCTCCAACAACTACTTCACCTGAGCTGGGATGCAGAATCCCCGTAAGCATCTTGATCGTCGTCGATTTGCCGGCTCCGTTCGGTCCAATATATCCGACGAATTCGCCCTGCTCGATCTGGAAGCTGATGCCACGGACCGCTTCTTTTCTAGTATATTCCCGTGCGAATAGGGTCCGAATGCCGGAGAATCGTCCCTCCCTGACGATCGGAGTCTTGAATTCTTTATATAAATTTTTGGCTTCGATCATTTCTGTAGCCTCCCTTAGCTTCCTGTGCTCTGATATTTCGTAATTCCGAATCGCCAGAACCGCATACTTGCCCCAAGACAAATCGTTGCCACCCCAGCCACGACGACCAGTACCCAGGCTCCAAGCTCACCCCGAATAATGTATAGTGCAGGAACATAATTGACAAAGCCGACGGGGATAACGATCAGCAGCATGGATGACATCCATTTGGGATATAAGGTTAGCGGATATTGCCCGGCTGTTCTGGCTGCATCCTCAGTGAAGGTTTGTAATTCTTCAATCCGCGTCGTCCAGAAACCTATTGTTGCTGTAGCCAACCCGATTGAGAAAAGAATGACCGCTCCAGTCACAATAATGAATAAAGTAAATACGATGGAGGCCCAATCGATCTGCCCGCTGCGCCATAATCCGTTCATTGACCAGCATAGGATGAAGCCGCCCTGCAACAACTCTCCAAGCATAATGCGGAAATTCCGCGGCATGATGGCAAGAAGCACGGGGACGGGCCTGGTCAGAATTTGATCCAGTACACCGTCTACCAAATATTTTTCCAAATGGTGAACCTCATCGGCGAACGTTCGGTACAACGTCTTGGATAGTGTGATTACTGAGAATAAATAACCGATTTCATATAAGGACCAGCCCTGAATAGCTCCGAATTTATATAATACGATGGCGACCATCAGAAACTCCGAAATTTGAATCAACGCCGCGAGTACAGAACCGAGAATAAAATTAAAGCGGTATTGCATTCGGCTGCGGACACTGGTCTTGATCAGAAGCACATATAGCTCCCGCCATGACTTTAGCTTGGTGCTTAGCTTTGTCTCTTCTCTGCTGCTTAGCTTAGGGATTGGGTTTAACTTTGACCCTAGCTTTGGCTTAGAGCTTACCTTTGACCTTGGCTCTGTCTTACTCTCTGTTTCTGTCTTTACCTTTGACTCGCCGCTTAGCCTTCGCTTCTCCTTCGGCTTTTCCATTGGCTCGCTACTTAGCTTCCGCTTTTCTTTCGACTTTTCCATTGACTCGCCGCTTAGCTTCCGCTTCGGCCCCGGGTCAGAAATGTTGCTTTGATCCAGCCCTTTGTGCAAATTGGGCTTATGGGCTGCTGTCGATTGTTCACCCGAAGTTGGCTGGCTGCTTGTATTCAGCTTGTCACTCATCCGCCCTGCACCTCCACTTTATGCCGCAGCACCTTAGTTGCCAGCAGGCAGATCAACGTCAAGAAGGCGCACCAAAGCAGCGTCCCCCATAAATGAGAGCCGTGTTCATAACCGAGATAAATACGCGTAGGAACATAGAGAAGATACGGGTATGGCGATAACCAGGCTAATTGAGATAACCAGGAGGGCAGCCATTCCAGGGGAATGAAAAACCCCGCCAATAAATTCACAAGCGCATGATTCGCCCAATAGAACCAAGTAGATTCCGTCGTCCACAGGGCAGTGACCCCGATCAGATAATTCATGCAAATCGATATGTAGGCTGCGCCAACTATACTGATTGCAACAAGCATAATGGTGAGGCTGCTCCTGGGAATGTGTAGCGGGAAAATAATGAGATACAGCATGTAGATAGGGATTGATTTGTAAATGAACTGGTAGGCGATTTGCCCCCATTCGCGCGCCGCCATATGGCTGAACAAATGAATGGGTCGCATCAGATCCAGCGAGATTTGACCGGTCCGCACGGCTTGCGGAATACCAAGTCCGTTCGAAACGAAGCTGGTAATCCACAGCAGGCTCTGCGTGAAGCAGATGTAACTGATCATGCCATGGGTTCCATAAGTGCCGAGGGGATGATCCTTGCCGAGCCCGATCCAAATACTGGCGTAGATAAATCCGAACATCGCACTGGCAAGATTGTGCACCATATGTGCACCGCGATACTGCAAATTGCGTGAATAGGCCTTGGCAGCCAACGTAAAATAAAGCATGAAGCACCTCCGATAAGCATTTTTGACGGCTTGTTCCGTCCACTTCAGACAAGGGCATTTTGCAGCAGTAGGGAAAAATATCATACCTTATTGTTCCAGAGGTGGCAACTGTTATTTTATAGGTCTTTGAGATAATGAGTGAGTTAAAAGCTTGGATGATTTAATTAAGCATCAGATTACCATACATACCATACACTTGAGAGCCTACAGCGCAGGCCAAGCAATTGCCGTAAAAACACAATTTTTCAAATCCGATAGCATCCAAAATCGAAAATTTTTACGATCATCCTCTTTTTTCGCTGGATCTCCCATTCATTTCGAGCGGACAACGCTAAAAGCCAACAAATCTACCGGCTTTCTATATATGCAGGCAGTTTTTCATACCCAAAACTGCAGATTTGCAGGTTTTCGCTGCTTCTAACTTACCAGGTGTAGCCAAGAATCAATTGAAGGCTTCATCGAACACATCCCCCTCTTTCCCCGTTTAGTTAGTGTTCAAAAAAAACAAAGTATTAGACTATTCAATCCTTTCATACAAAAAGGCCAGTCATAACACGGAAATAAAGTGTTAGAACAGCCTGGTTTATTAAGCTATCATACCCGTTAGCTTCATGATTTCGAATTTCCTCGGATTCTTGTAGAGGTACCACCAGCAAAACTCGAATTTACAACGTTAAGGAACTCTGTCCATAAAAATAGCCGATTTTCACCACGCTAAGGGTGTAACCGGCTTTATCGGGATCCCGCCAACATTTTAACGAAAATATAAGGCTAAGCCTGCGAACTTGTTCGGTTTGGCGTTTTTTCTTACTTTAAGCCAGATAGCTGATTCAGATTATACACTCGCAGAATTCGGGTGGCGCATTTTCGAATGAAACCGCAAGATTTTGAGATAATTTCTTTTCAATCGGACGTTTTTACGGCGTACTCCGGTGAAGGCCGCCGAAATGAAAAATCCACCAAAAATTTGAACCGTGAAAAAACGTCTATAAGCCGACGGTCCCCTAAAGCAGGGATTATCTGCTTGTTGTATTGAATATTGGATTAGCGTATATTTTCGTTAAAATGTTGACCCCCCCTATAAAACCGGTGACACCCTTAGCGTGTTACTTCGATTGTACATTAAACTCTACTGCCAGTTAGTTGAGTACTGGCGTTAGTCTAACACTTTATATTTCGGTCTAATACTTTATTTTACAGTCTACAACTTTATTTTTCCGGAACATTTAGAAGTTTAACTCGCATCCCTATGTTCAAAAAAGAAGAGGGTGTCCCAAAAGTCATCATAGATGACTGAGGGGGCACCCTCTTACATTTCATCAAACAAAAAGAAACCGCTCTTTGGTAAAATGGAAGTACGA
>NZ_QJOT01000030.1:0-18830 GCF_013393165.1 Paenibacillus sp. 79R4
AATATTGTTCCGAAACTTCCATCATATAGTTATGTAGCTCCATGGTATTAGCCTCCTGTTGACGTGTTGTGATGTCGCATAATTAATATTGTACGACATATCCGCCATATTTCACGAGGATATAGCATTAGACCTGCCATAAATGTATAGTAAAAGGTGAAAATGAACGTTCAGGAAAGGGAGGAATCGCTGATGAGTTCAGATCTTTCACCGCTAATGAGGCCCAAGTGGCTGCCTTTGATGGATGCCCATATTCATTTTGAGATGTATGAAGCAAATGAGAGGACAGCCATCATCCAAGACATGCGCGCCCATAACATCAAGGCTATGATTGCTGTCTCCAAGGATCTGGAATCCAGTCAGGAGAACCAGAAGCTCGCTGAATCATATCCTGGATTTTTATACCCGGCCTTTGGCTATCATCCGGAACAGAAGGTGCCTTCCGAGGAGGCGCTGCAGCGGCTCCTGCAATGGATGGATAATCATACCGCGGAGATGGTTGCGGTCGGTGAAGTTGGCCTGCCTTACTATTCGCGGCTGGAAGCTGCTGAGCAGGGGAAGCCATTTGATCTGGAGCCATATGTCCAACTGCTTGAGATCATGCTCCACTTCGCAAAGAAACATAATAAGCCGGTTATCCTGCATGCCGTATACGACGATGCCGACCGAGTCTGCGATCTTCTGGAGCAATATGAGATCAAAAAGGCGCATTTCCACTGGTTTAAAGGATCGGCCGCAACGATTGCCAGGATGGCTGAATCCGGTTACTACGTATCATTCACTCCTGATATTCTGTATGAAGAGGAAATTATCGATCTGGCTCGCGTTTACCCGGCTGACCAGGTGATGGTGGAGACCGATGGACCCTGGCCTTTTGAAGGGCCTTTTACCGGGCAGATCACCCACCCGAAAATGGTCAATGACGCAGCTGCTGCCTGGGCGAGGATTCGGGGCCTGCCGCTGGAGGAAGCCAGAAAGATGCTATACGATAACACTCTCCGCTTCTATGGCCTTGCCTAATATCATAAAGAGCCATCCCATGGGATGGCTCTCTCTTTGCGTTTTTATACGAACTCACTGGAGTGAATTAACCCCAGCCGTCTGGCCTCCACAATCGCTTCCGATCGTGAACGCACATTAAGCTTTTCGAAGATACGTGTCAGATTATATTCGACCGTTCGCTGGCTCATCAACAGCTTGGAGGCAATCTCCTTATTGCTGCTTCCATTCGAGACCTCCTGGAGTATTTCCTGCTCTCGCTCATTAATCGACACCTCTTCCATCGATTTCTCTTCCCGCCCCTGGTTCAGGCGAATTTCTCTACGCCGCAATTGACGCAGCAGCGATACCGGAATCACTGCCTCATCGCGCAGAACACAACGGATCGCATTTAACAGCTGCTCACGGGTTGCGGTCTTACTGACCACGCCGCTGACGCCCGATTCCACGAGAATGTTGAAATTAGGGCTGATCTCATACCCTGTATATATCAGAATGCGGCTCTCCGGCTTAACCTTCATAATTCGCTTCGTTAGCTCAATCCCGCTGATCACCGGCATGTTCAAATCAAACAGCATCACATCGAAGCTCTCCTCCTCCACCAGCTCCATCGCTTCCATCGCAGACATAAGCACCGTGACCTTCATATCCGGGTCCTGCTCAATCATATTTTTGGTCCCCTCGCCTACTGAGGGATGATCATCAACCAGCAATATTCGAACCATCTGTATCCTCCTCGCTTTCTCTGTCCATACTTGCTGACTCCAGCGGTAATGATATCTGGACTTCGAGCCCTTCTCCAGGCTCCGATCTGAAGTGGATCGCTCCCTCCAGGCTATGCACCCGCTCCTTAATGCCCGATAAACCCATATGCTGATAGGAATCGTTGAGATCCTCCAGCTTCAGCCCGATCCCGTCATCCTTATAGGTAAGCCATATATCGCTTTTTTGTTCCAGGGTTATGATAATATTAGAGGCCTTGGCATGCTTGCCGGCATTACGAAGCAGCTCCTGTACGATACGGAATATCGTAAGCATCTGCTCATCATTAATATCCGCCGTAAATGAATCGGACTGAAAATCAATCACATAATTTGAGCGGATCTGCGCCTGTTCAAACAACCCCCGCAGAGCTTCGACAATCCCCATCTCCTGAAGCAAAGGCGGACGCAGCTCATTACATGTCTCGCGAATCTGGTGAATAACATCCAGCAAGCCTTCTCTAATATCGACCAGGTTCTGATGAAGCTCCGGCGACATATCATGGTCCAACATCGCGGATTCCAGATTGCGATACCAGATCAATTGATCCTGAAGCGCCGAATCATGAAGATCCGAGGCCAGCTTGCGCCGCTCCTTCTCAGCCAGCTTGAATATCAATCGCAGCAGCCATGGCGAAGAGTCGGCTCCCTTCTGCTTCTGGAACTCTACCTCCAATTCCTCAACCAGGCTCTCAATCAGATACAAATTCTCATATACGATCGCACTGTAGTTAGCCAGCGTGCGCAGCCAGGCCAGTTCATCCAGATTATATTTGGTCCTGTTCCCCTTCACATCCAGCCACATCAAATGCAGAATACTCTGCTTCTTGCCGGCAATCACGCAGATGCCTCTCTCCACATTAAGCACAGTTCCAATCATTAAATGGTTCGCCGAGCCCCGGACTGCTTCAATCACAGACTTCCGGATATCGGCAAGCGATTCATCCAGCTTAAGCTCCCCAAGCTGATCCGTATCGATCTCAAGAAAAGCCACTTTCTTGACCGGCAGCACACTATAAATTTCCTGCTCCAATACGCGTTCCAGGTCAGAACGCTTCATAACGCGTGATATTCGAGCAGAGAACCGATTGAGACTGCCTTGAAAATTATGCAGATCCTTATTTAGCCTTGGCCGCAGCTTCAGATCCGCATACTCTTTCAGGAACAGCATCAGCGTAATCAATAAATAGCAAGCGAGAAACAATTGACACCACTTGACCCAGGATTGATTATTCTGATTCAAAATAAGCACCGTCAGCAAACAGATGACAAGTGTAGGCAAAAAGGACAGACTGGCATAATAGAAAACCCGATTGATTAGAAAATCAATATCAAACAACTGCTTAGTCGTGAACATATACAAATAAACAATTGGAATAGTCAAGAGAAATACCGCAGCGATTTCCGGAGATAAAAAGGATATGCCAAACAACTGGGGCACAGCAAACAAAAATACAAACGGGAAAAAGCCCGTTATATGTCCGATCAAAATTAATTTAAATAAAGACTTCAACGGTCCGTGGCGATGAGCAATAAACTTTTGCGCCAATCTTAAGACAATATAAATATTAATACCTATAAAATAGATCAGTATCAAGGTTGATATGACACTTGGCGATCCGTAATTAAATATTATTTTGCAAATATTGAGTCCAAGAACGATACAAACTACGGTATAGAAAAATCCTAGAGAATAGCGACTAATCATTTTCTCCTGATAGCGATCCAGATAATACGTCATAAATTGCAGGAAGAAGATCGGCACCATGAGAATGGCAAACGTCATGGTCAGTCTGCCTATCGGGTCAGCTCTTCCTGAAGAGAGCGAGCTTAAATAAGCGATTCCGATCGATAAAAAAAACAGAATCAACTGAATGGCGGCCGGATCGCCCTTCTTCCTCTGATATACGAAGAGGGATAAACCGGAGAATAGAAGTACGGAGATAAGCGGCGAGATAAGCTGGATCATCAATTCATTCAACGATAGCTCATTGGATACGTGAAGCAAAATAATGTTTGGTGTGCCATCCTCACCTACCCGGTTCAGAACGATCGAAGATGCCCTCTCCAGCAAGCCGTATGTCTTAATCGTGAAGAAGTCCTTCGCCGGCTGGCCGTTTACCTCCAGAATCGTATCCCCGACTAATATTCTCCCGTTCCCCCAGCTGCTCTTGGAAGAGAACTCTGTGACCACATACTGTCCTGTGCCCTGATCAGCAACTAGCGCTCCGATAAAGGGGTTCTTATATATGGAGAAAGATAGATATCCTACAAGAATGCTTATAAGAACTATGAATACCGACATTTTTGTTTTATGTGCCAATGTTGTTCCCTCACATTTTAGATTAGTTCACTTAATCAGCATTCTTTATAAGAATGATGTTATTAGCACCATGGAATAAAACGAAGCGGTTCTTTACTCATATCTCCTTGGTCTTTAAGCACATCGATTAATGCTCTTTCCTCGACGGCGCTCATGCCTGCCAATTGAAGCTGTCCTGTCCGAATATTCATCATTGCACCGGAATCTTTAACCATTGCTTGAATCAGTTCCTTCAACATCTTAAATCCCTCCAATTGGGTTATTTGATTAAGAGGTTTTCCTCTTAAGCCCAATATACAGGTCATTTCAAACGTTGAAAACGACAACCGCTCCCGTATTTCCCGCAAACCTTTTTGCGGGACTTGCGTGATTTGCGGCCGCCATTTGCGGTTGCTTAGTATATGGGGCAAAATTTTCAATATCCCGCGGCATCAGCCTTTATTCTGCAAAAGAGAGCATCTTCTCCTTCCAGTGCGGCTCCAGATTAAGACGTTCGATATGATCCAAATAACGGTAATAGTGCGTTCTCATGCGGACGGAGGTATAGATCAGCGTTCCCGTTGATTCTATCATCTGCTCAACCTCCTGCCTGCGTCCTACAACATCGGCAAAATCAAGACGCCCCTCGAAATAATCGATGATCCAGTGTGCCTCTTCGGGGACGGATTGCAGCAAGTACAGCGTCGGGAGCGTCTTTTTCCGATTCAAAAAGTCATTCTTATCATCCCAATTAAGCAGGTCACGAATGTCATTTTTGATCTGGGCGGCGATACCCAACTGCTCCGCATACAACTTGACTTCCTCGATCCATTCACCAGTCGCCAGCACCGTACCGATCATACTCGCGGTAACGAGAAGGGCCGCCGATTTCTGCGATACCATCTCAATGTATTCTTCTTCCGAGCCGATATCGTTGTACAGATCCGTCATTTGCCCGTTCACAGCGATAAGAATCCCTTGATTAAGAAGCTGCGCCGCCGCTAATCTCCGTTCATCCGGGAAACCGGTTGATAGAATAAGCTCCCCGGAGAGAGTCAGCATACCGATACCGATATTCAGGGCGATTTCGGACGGCAGCTGATTCCAGGCCATCTTCCCGTTATCCTTATCCTGTATGTCATCAATGATGTCCAAGCTAAGCATCATCAGCTCGATCGCCGCAGCTGCCCGGTAAATGTCCTTTGTGTCTCCACCTGCGAACATCCGATAATGAAGTACGGTCATTCGGCCCAATAGCATAGAAGATTCTTGCATTTTGTCCTCAAGACATGCGAGTGCGTGTTCATAGAGCTGTGGGACACTAAAATAGGTTCTCAAACTTTCGCGCAACTCTATTTCTAGTATTTCCGCAAAGGGCTCCACACTATAACCTCCATATGAAATGAATTATAAAAATATCCAATTCTTTATATGTATTCCATATCTACGAATTAACCCCTGCTTCCCTAGCAAAAATAACCGGGAAAAAATTATAAGAAAAAAAGTTTATTCCATGAAATATTCATCGAATAAACTTTATAAGCAAGCTCTATTCTGTTAATTTCTGATGGCAAGCCCTGAAGCTCGGCAAGTAGTCTCCTAAGCATGGAATATATTTTTTATATTTAGTCGCAGTATAACAACTGATGGAGCATATTCGTCATTTCTTCGGAAGTAATCTGATACATCCGAGCCATCTGAACAGCCCCTTCCAGCGCGCGACTGACTTGCGAGCAGCTCCACTCGTGATTGAAGCAGCCGTTTTCAAATTTGACAAAGGTGCCGATCCCTTTTCTGACCGTCAGCAACTTCTCTCGCTCAAGGTCCGTATATACTCGGCGTACGGTCACAAGGCTGCAGCATAACTCCCTGGCTAATTCACGGAGTGAGGGCAGCATCATGCCATCCGGCAGGTCGCCGCTAACAATCAGGGCCCGAACCTGTTCGCGAATCTGAACATATAAGGGCTCATTGGACTCCGGCGATATAACGATAGGCAGTATACGGCTCATTCGTATCCCTTCTTCCTGCATAACGCAAGCCCTAATTGGGCTGAACATCCCGTTCGAAGATCAGCTCGTAGTGGTTGGCAGTTCCAAATCCTTGCGCACTGGGGGCGAAAATTTGCAGCAGTCTTCATCCCTGTCTGGCATGCGCCTCATGATAGTCCTGGACCGGTTTATTCTCGATAATTCCGCGCAAATCAACTCTCTCAAATTTATATTCGTACATCCCTATTCCTCCCCGCGAAATATGAGGCTCGACAACACAACATCATAATAGCCATCCACGCCAAGCAGCTCCTGCACTGGCTTATCATAGAACGTCATTACCGGAACGAGCGATGAGCCTCCGCCCTCTTGCGAGCTGCGCACAAGGCGCTCTGTCAACCGGCCGCCCTCAAGCATGCATAGGCGGTAGCCCCGCTCTCCGAACAGCCTGATGCTGCGGTTCATATTCGCGGTGATGAACAAGGCCAAGTCCCCATCGCAAAATTCCAGGCTTTTGTCAAAAGCCTTGCTCCACCAGCGTGGATCCTCCTCTTCCTTGACATATTCTATGAATTTCTCTACCGGGCTGTAATAGAAGAGCTCGTAGTTTCCATCGGTCTGACTCTTGGACAAAAAATATAAATCAAGAGCGTCCAGCTTATCGGTTGGACCCAGGCCTTTCAGGCTCTCGAAATCCCAGAACGGGACGGTCGTGCGCTGCAGCTTCTCCAGGCCTGCGATCAACTCGGCTATATAGGGATGGCCCTCTTGATAGAGTTCATCGACCTTGAACCGCTCCGCGGCATAATAACGCTTGGCTGGCGTTACTGCCTGATTCATCTGCATGAACAGATTTTTCAGCATTTTCATGCGTGATCGGGTCAATACATCCAGCTGCGGATAATGATTGGAGTTGAGATGATAAGTCATCGCCAAATGCTCCTCCTCCAAATCCTGATCGGATCGCCAATCCATATATTTGATTTGCATGGGTATCACATCCTTATGATTTGATGAGTGAAAGCTGGTGATCTTTATGGAAACGGATGCGGGCTGCGATTCAAATTTTGCGGCTGGATCGGCTCTGTTCGGAGGGCCAGCTCCACCGGCGTCTTATAGATCCGTTCACTGGTAATAATCCGCTCCTTCTCGCTGCGCGGCAGCTGGACCGTACCCGGAACGATCATCTTGACGAAATGCAATCCAAGTTGACGGACATCGTCCGTGGTTAAGTCGACACACAGCACTTCAAGCCCCCGGTTTGCAAATTGCTGAACGATATATTGAAGGCGCTCCGTTTCCGTACCCGCTGCAATAGGCGGAGCCGGCTGGACGGATCGGAACTCGCTGGAAGCCGTGGCGAATGCTAATTCTTCATGGGCAAAGGGCTGTTCATAATAAGGTTGCCTCAATCCGTAATCAGTGACCTGATGCGGCAGCAGCGGCGGGAGCGATTTCGAATAGAGTTGCGACTTATTACCGATGAACAATTGGCTTATCTCCAGCAGCGTCTTGTATACAGCTTCCCCCATCGATAGCCGGGCCGATCCGCCGACCGATACTTTGCCTTCGCGGGTCATCAGCAGACCCAATGCGGAAGGGATACCGATGTCGCTCGTTGTATCGATCATCGTTAACTCGAATTTATTCGGATCGAGCAGCTCCTTGAAATGATCCATAACGGACAAATGGCGGGTATCCAGTCTCGGCAGCGAGAGCGAATTGTACCACATAATCATGAAGGCATCCCGCTCGATGATCTCGAGCAGACCTTCAATCATAGCCTGCTCCTTTGTTGTTCCCGCCGCCGACCCGGTCATGAGGCCGAAGCATATCGCTTCCTCATCTCCGCTCTGCGGGACATACGAGTCCCAGGCGATTGCGGCCGGTACCCATTTCGTTCGGCCCGTTGTCAGACTGCGGCCATGCACCCAGCGAATCTTGGATCGCTCTGTGAAGGGCTGATATGGAAATTGCCACTGTTCGTACTGCTCTTTTGTAAATAACGGAAGTTCGGCCGGATGCAGTGCATCCTCGCCAAGTTCTTCCCAACTTGCAAGTACCAGACGTTCCGGAATAACGTAAGCGGCACAATAACGCTCAATCGCTTTCGCAACAGCGGTCGTATTGGCCTCCTCCAGCGTCAATCCCACTCCGCGGGCTAAGAAATCGATCAGACCATGCTGTCCCTCCGCGAGAAATTTCGGGTTGGCCGGAACAGCTAAACTCAAATATAGTCTGGGATCCCCAGGGTCCGAACTTAAATTCATTAATTCCCTGACCATGCCCCCATGCGGACTAATCGCCTTCCGCAAATGATCTGGCACGGTTGATGTCAAGCCTTGAAGCTGAACCGAAACCACGGCGTTGTCGGTCCCAGGGCGGCCTGCATAACTCGCCCCTCCCGACCTTCGAATCAACGTACGGCTCATGGCCCAAGCACCAGGTCCGACTCGCGCCAAGGCTGTGCGGCGAGATGAGCCTGGCTCCTGGCTCCGCAGGAAGGACAGGTCGGCACCTTGTAGACCGGATTCACGTCCCCCTGCAGGTGGAAGGCGTCAAAATCAATCATATGACCGAGCGATAACGGTGGATAGCTGCTCGTATGGCGCGAGATCCATTTTGCCGTCTCGATGGCGATTACACCGCTCAGTACAGACCAGGACAGATCGAACATGATATCCCTCGCCTCCAGAGGAGCAAGGCCGTTCGAACTGCCGCGCCGCTGCGCGCATTCATAACAAGCTGAATAACCGGGAACGATAATCGGTCCAATTCTGCCTGTGGAGTGGGAAAATTGTACAGGCAGCCAAGTGATCCCCTGCTCCAGTGCATAGGTATTGAACGCTTCCCCCCATTGTTCAGCCTGCAGCACGACAACCAGCTCGGAATCTATGCTAACATCCGCAAACTTACTTACTGTGCTCACTTCAACGCCCAGTCCTGCAAGCAAGCCTTCGAGCGGATCCGCCAGATTAACAGCCTCCTTCTCGTACAGAATCGTGACCTGACTCATATGGATCGGCCACCTTTCCCAACAATTAAGCCTCTTACATTTTCCTCCTCAAATACTCCGAAATACATCTCTTCAACCTCCCCCTAGAAAGTTTTAAGTAATCGCCCATCCTCCGTCTACAACAAAGCGATAGCATGCAATCATTTCTGCAATTTCCGTTAAGCTAGGATCAGACATTCCTACCCGAGCGAACATGACGAATGGGGTTAAGAAATCGAGTAATCCCAGAATACAGCGGATCGTTGTTGCCTTTCCTCACTTACTCATTGTATTTTTTAGAGCCTCGTATACATTGACCACACCCACTCCGAAGTCCGTATCCGGACCTGTCACTCCATAGTCTGTGGCACTGCGGAACAAGATCTGCTTGACATCCTCCGGACTCATCGGCTTGCCTTTTTCCCGTCCCTCCGCAATAAGCAGGGCGGCGGCGGCTGAAACTTTGGGGGCGGCGAGACTCGTTCCAATCATAAATTCGTAGCCTGCAGGCAAACCGACAAGCTGGCTAAGATACGACTGGGGCAGGTTAGTAGGATAAGTAGTGAGACACATACTTAACAGATTCAACTCTCCCTTGGTGAACCATGTGCTGCCATAATCACCGGCTGGCGCAGCTATCATATTACGTAAGCCATAGTTCGAATAAAAAGCTCGTTCATGCTCCCGATTTGTCGCCGATACGGTGATGACACCAGGGAGACCACCCGGAGCATGGACCGCCAAATTCTTCCCCCAGCCCAAGTTTTCTGCCAATTGGAACGGGTTGCTAATATCCAGGCCATCGGTACCGGACGAAGCCACGACGACAACCCCGTGCAGATAAGCATAAGCCAGAGCCCGTTCATAGGCGATTAAGATGGCTTGATCCTCACGTTTGATCAATGATTTATAAGTGCCCAGACTCAAATTAATAACATCCACTTTATCACGTACGGCTTGAATAATGGCCTCAACGACCCAGGAACTGTCGGCCTCTCCCTCGTCAAACACTTTATATGCCGAAATTCCCAGGTTAGGTCCGACTCCCAAGAGCTGACCATTGGCAGCGATCGTGCCGGCAATCATCGTTCCATGCCCGAGACGATCTATGGTATCGTTGACACCAGGTACAAATGATCGTCCTCCGTTAACGACATTACCGCTTAAATCTGGATGCGAAGCATCAATCCCGCTATCTATGACCGCAACGACCACATTATGATTTCCGGATTGCATGGATAGGCTTTGCCCGTCTCCGGTTACCTCCTTAATATCCCACCCCCAGCTTTGATATAATGGAGCACCTGCAGCAAGCGGCGATGAGCCCGTTACACTGTCGGCTGCCTCTTGACGGCGGGCACTTGGAAACTGCGGTCTGTTTAAGTTCAGGATATTATAGGTTTTTTTGCTAGCTATCCCGGCATCCTGCAACGGGTCCGTAGCCTGATCACTGATCGTAATCTTAGGGTCCTCTCCCACCTCTTCAATATCAGAGGCAAAGGCTGCGGTCAGCGCTGCTTCCGCATCCAGAAGCCGATCCAGTGAATAACCAGTTAATTTCAGCATGCTTACTTCAGGCAGCAGAGTAATCTCAATATCCGGCCACTGCTGCAGCAATTCCTCCGGATATGCAGGCAATCTGCCTTCCTTGAACATAATGAGCCGGCTCTGCGGATCTCCCGATGTAATACCCTCGTCCCATTCCAGAGATTGCAGAGGGTGGTACGTGATATCTGTAACCGACACCGGAGAAATAAGGTTTCCGTATTCCTGCTCGACCTTTGCACCATTCGCCCCCTCCATTACCGCCGCAAGTACGCCACTATGGCCTGGAGACGTTACCAGAAGCAGAACAACCGCCATTACAAACATAATCTTTCGCCTGCGATTCCTTTTCTTATTTCCCACTTCCGACTTAAATTGCGAGTTCATGTTCTTTTTCCTCCTCACTCATATAAAGTTGATAATATAGCCCTTTTTTCGCCAGAAGCTGCTGATGTGTTCCCGTCTCGGCGATCCTGCCCTCGCTCATTACAATAATCCGGTCGGCATTGATGACAGTACTAAGTCTATGGGCAACAACAAGCCTCGTACATTTCATGACCGACAGCGCCCTATCGATCTCCGCCTGAGTTAGATTGTCGAGCGCACTGGTCGCCTCATCCAATAATAAAACCTGCGGACGGTTGATGAGCGCGCGCGCCAGAAGCAAGCGCTGTCTTTGTCCTCCAGACAAGCTTGTGCCGTTCTCGGAAACCACCGAAGCGTAGCCAAGAGGTAGCTTCATAATTTCGTCATGTATATTGGCCGTCATGCAGGCCTCTACAACTCGTTCCAAAGGAATATGTTCGTCCAGCATACGAACGTTCTCCTCGACTGTTCTCTGAAAAAGCCTCGTGTCCTGGAGAACAGAGCCGATACATCGCCGTAATGAAGAAAGCTCCAATTCATCTATTAGCCGACCATCATAACGTATTTCTCCTTCGGTACAGCGATACAGTCCTAACAACAGCTTGACAAGTGTACTTTTTCCGGAACCGGAAGGACCAACAATGGCAACCTTCTCACCGGGTTCAATTTCAAGATTCACATTACATAGAACATCTGAGGAGAAGGGTGAATACCGGTAGGAGACGTTGTTCATCTCAATTCTCCCTTGCAAGCTCGTCACTGCTTCTCCCCCTTCCTGCTCCGGCTTTGCCTCAACGACATCCTGCATCCTTTGCAAATATGATCCTACCGACAATAGCTGGGTATAAGCAGACCCGAGCGAAACAATAGGTATCATAAATGCGGCGGCCAGCGCATTGAATCCAAGCAGTCCCCCCAAGGTCATGTCTCCTTGAATAACTGCACCGCTCCCTGCCCACAGCAACAGCAGCGGCAAAATGAATTGAATTCCCGTAGAAAAAGAGTCCAATAGCGAAATCCAAATATTGCGCTTCTGTGTTGTACGGAGTTGAGTGCGGAACAAACGGCCCCAGGTGCCAAACAAATGGTTCTCAGCCCCCAGCAGCTTCATGTCCGTTATACCGTAGATGCATTCCGCCAAGAAGCTTTGCGTCCTGCTTTGTTCGGTAATTTCGCGGCTGGCAAACTGCTGGGTCACCATCGTCGTAACAATCAAAATACTGAATATCCCAACCCCCACGCCAATTACCATGCTTCCCAGCGAAACCGAACTTGTGAACATTAGGACTGCATAGGAGATTAGTAAAATGAAATCAATTATGATGCTTACCATACGGTTAGAGAGAATCTGCCTGATATACACATTGGCATTGGTACGGAAGAGCAACTCGCCGCCTGTTCGCGATTCAAAGAAGGAATACGGCAGCCGGAACAGCTTGCCAATAAACGTCTCCATCATCAGCAAGTCCATGGCCGACTGTAATTTGGCCAGCAGCCAACCTCTTAGCATGGAGAACAATTCAAAGAATATGAACAACGAGAGTAATGCCACAGCGATGATGGATGCTTTATCTTGTGAGGAGTTCAGTAGTAGATGGTCTGTAGTGTAAGCTGTAAGCTTCGGAGCGATTAAGCCGAAGCTTTGTAGAGCAAGAGAGACGCCAAGAATATACAAAAGCCATTTGGGTTGCTTCAACGCGATTGTGAGAAAAAAACTCCACTTGCTTTTTTTCCTTCTCGGCTTCAGGGATTCGCCAGGGGCAAGGCAAAGAATAAATCCGCTGTATAGTCCCTGTGCCTCTTCCCTGCTGATTTTTTTGCGTCCAAAAGACGGGTCGACAATTGTCACGCTTCGTTTGCCTATACGTTCAATAACAATGAAATGCTTCTCCTCCCAATGAGCAATCGCCGGTAGCGGTAAATTCAGAAGTTGTTCAAAATCAGCCTTGAAAGCTTTGCTTATCAAATTGTAGCCTGAACTGATATTGATTAATTGCAAGAGCGAACTTCCGCCCCTGCTGATCCCGTACCGTTCACGGATCTCGTGAAGGGAGACAAAGGTTCCATAATAGCCCAGCACCATGGCGATGCACGCTATCCCGCATTCGGAATCCTCCATTTGCTCGATGAACGGTACTTTTCTATACATGAGTAAGTCTCCTGTTCATCCCCGCCATCTCAACCTCTGCAGCCGACTCCGGAGGGAAGATCCATCCATAATGGTAAGCCATGATCCCTATTTCGACCCTTGAAAATATCCCCCATTTATCTTTGATTCTAAAAACAATCTCACCAACTCTCCTACGGCTGATGTACAGCTTCTGTGCGATCTCGACATCCTTCATCCCTTGGGCAATCAGAATAGCCACTTCCTTTTCCTTCTCGCTTAAATGCATGGTGTAATCAGCTCTCCTTCCATAATTCATTTTTCAAGTTCCATATTAGTATTAACTGGTCCCGCTTGCACCGAAAATCCAGCTTCGGATTACCACAAATTATTGGCGGGGCAACATTGTGGAGCAGCGCAATAAGAGTATGGAAAATACTGCAATTTTGCGTAGTACACAACCCGCTTAATCGAAATTAAGATTAGAGACGTAAGAAACAAAGCAAACAAAGAAAGGAGGTTAACCTATGAATCGTCAAGCTGCTCTACTCTCCTTGGATATGGAGAACCCTGCAGGCATGGCGCTAATAGAACTAAGCAACGAGGAATTGAAGCGCGTCCATGGCGGTGCCGATGTTCAGCCAGAGACAACACCATTGTGCGGGTTTTTTGTTGGTGTCGGTATCGGTGTCATTTTGTCTGTCGCCAAATGCTAGTCTGATTGGTCAAAATTCAAATTTAAAAATGGGAGGTATTTCAAATGAAAAGAGAAGACGTATTATCCGCTTTTAATCAGGTTCATCCTTCGGGGGAGGCTCTAGTAGAGCTTAGCCATTCTGAATTATCCCGCGTATACGGCGGAGCTGACGTACAGCCTGAGACAACTCCGATCTGTGCGGTTGCTGCAACGGTTGCTGCATCTTCTGCAACTTGCGCCGCGGTAGGCGGAGGCATCGCAGTAGGGGTAACCATCGTATTGACGATCAAAAGCTGCTAATGTTAAAAATGCCATATATAAACACATATCCCTTAAAGTGTACAGCCGAAATGCGGCTGTACACTTTGTATTCCCAGCATAAATAGAATTTGAATATATAGGGTCTTTTGGGTTTGTATCCCTAATTAAAAGAATATATGATTGAGGTATCGCAACCTACCGCAAATAATCAAGAAAGCAGGTGTTTCCATGAATATAAAGAGGCTTCTGAGACCACTGCCGTTCATTCTCATATTAATCCTGATTGGTGTTCTCACGGTCCTTTTGTTCCCGGCATCCGGAAAAGCAATTACCCATGCAGCCCTTATGATCTCAGCCTTTCTATTTGCGGTTCTCGCTCACGAGACAGGACATTTGCTGATAGGCACCTTGGTAGGGCTGAAGCCCGAAGAGCTGATTGTTGGTCCGATGATGATCGTCTTTACGAAAGGCTCTATCCGCTTGCGACCAAACGACAGCTGGTTGCGTTTTGGTGGAACGATGCGTTTTTCGGCCTGCTCAGCAGATCTGAATGTAATGGCCCGAAGGTGGTCCTGGATGGCTCTTGGCGGACCTGCGGCAAGTTTATTCACCGCACTGCTCATTCTGCTCCTCCCCCCTTTCTGGCCACTATTCAAGGAGCTATTATTATGGATCAGCTTTGTTGTTGGAGCAGCCACGCTCTTCCCCTTATCGAACGGGTCCACTCATTCCGACGGAAAGCTATTTTTACTTCTGCACAAGAGTTCGGCAAGGGCTCATTTATTAATGGCCGGGGTTATACTCCAGAAGGATTATCTATCCGAACGGCAACCCGCCGACTGGAACCCAAAAATCATTAACGCAGCCGCCCAGTTATTGAACGGTTTGCCGGAACGTACGCCGGAGCAGCTTGCTGAGGAGAATGAACTGCGAATGTATCTATACCTTCACTATGCCGACAAAAGGCAACCTGAAGAGGCGTTAAAATATATTCGCCCTGTCTGTTTAACTAAACATCCCTATTCTTCCATTCCAGTGTCCCGGATTATGATAGATAGCTTATACGCCAGTCATTTATTGCTGTATCCTCCGCAAGACATACGGTCCTGCGAGGAAGCCGAAGCGCTTGTAAAAGCTTTGCCAAACAACGAGCCCTACAGCTATCACAAAGCCTGGGCAGCTCTGTTGTCCGTACAGGGTAACAAAGAGGAAGCTATGGAGCACTTATCCCAAGCTCGAGTCCTGCTTGACCGCTGGTTCAGGCCGTTCGGAACCTACCGTCTCGAGCGGAACATATTATCGCAAATTGAAAATCAACTGTAGCAGTCCCTTCTCTTGGCTCTCGCAAAAAGCGCCATTTTGCGAAGTACCGACCTCAAAGCGGCAGTGCTAACATTAAGGCATTAAGAATTTCGGGAGGGATTATAATGCCATCATTAATAGATAAAACCGCCAAAGGTGAGCTGAACGAACGAAACGCCCCGTCCCTTTTTCTCAAGGAACGGGAAGCTCTGCTGGGGCTTCATTGCAAGCCTCATGACGAAGCTATGGAGATGAATTCTAACGAAATCGAACGTTGGAGAAAGGACGCACTTCTCTTGGATGACAAACAGTTCCGCAGCAGGCTGGCCGCGGAACGGTGGACAGAGGAAAGATTCGGCGAAGTAATTTCGGCCGTAATGAACTCGCAGCAGCTTCCGGCAGCCCTGCCTGAAAACAGTTATTACAATTGGGTGGGCTTACCTGAATTACAAGAAGCATTGCGATTAAATCGCACTATTTCCCCGCAAGAACCTGTCAACCTGAAGCTCCACTCGGCCTTTCGTCCCTTTTTACTGTGGGCGGCACAGAGATGGGATCAGGCCATCGCAATGAACCAAAAGATCGAACAATTCGTGGATACGGAGGCAGTACGGGAGAAACTACTCAATGAACTGGCCGACTGCTTGCTGCAGTGCGGTGCCCGAACGCTGGTCCTAGAACTGCATGTAGCGAAGAAATTGGAGGAATTGGAGGGCGGCACGCCGGCAGAGAGATTTCAAAGCTTCGTAAAACAAAAACTATGTGACATCGATGGATTAGAATTCATTTTTAGCGAATACCCTACGCTTGCTCGGATTCTGATGATTCGAACTCGCTTTATCGTTGAGGCCGTACTGGAAGCAGTAATACGCTTCTCCAACGACTATGATGAAATCATAACGACCCTAGCACTACCGCAAGGCATACACAGGCTACAAACCTTTTCGGCCGGTATGGGTGACGCTCACCAACAAGGACGTTCCGTTATGCGTATGCACCTGGATTCCGGTGATATATTAATGTATAAACCAAAGCCTCTCGGGGCCTCCCTTCATTTCAGCAAGCTTCTGTTGTGGCTGAACAACAAGGGGTTTTCGCCTGCCTTTAAACCGCTTCATGTGCTGGATAAAGGCGACTATGGCTGGGAGGAATATGTGAATCCAGAAAGCTGCAGCACAGGTTCTGAGGTCGCGCTCTTTTATCAGCGCCTGGGGGGATTACTCGCTATTTTATACAGTATGCGTGGAACAGATTTTCATATGGAAAATGTAATTGCTAAAGGTGAACATCCGGTCCCTATTGATTTGGAGACCTTATTTCATAATGCGCCCGCCCTGAATTTCCCGGATACTGCCGATGTAGAGGCCAAGAAAAAAGTCGTTGATTCCGTAATCGGCACCGGATTATTACCGCTCCTGCTTTATCAGAACGAGGAAGGCTTCGGCATCGAAATGAGCGGTATGGGAGGAGCAAGTGAACAACCGCTGCCATTCCCGGTATTACAAGTAGAGAACGAGGATACAGATGAAATGCGGTTCGTGCGTAAAACAAGATGTTCCAGCCCTTCCAGCAACAGACCTATGTTAAACGGACAGGACACGAATGCCAGCAACTATGTGGATGACATCGTACTCGGATTCCGGAAGGTTTGTTCTATTCTGCGGCAGAATCTTGCACAGCTCTTAGATGAATCCACAGGTCCGTTGGCCCCTTTCAGGAATGTTCCCATCCGGATCATTCTTAGACCGACCCAGTTTTACGCCAATTTTCTAATGGAAGCCAACCATCCCAATTACACTAAAGATGCGATTGAACGGGAGAAGCTGCTCGATCGTCTCTGGTATACGGTTCTGGATGAACGAGCGATTGCTTCCGAACGGGAAGACCTGCTCCTGGGGGATATTCCTTATTTTATAACGACCCCTACTTCCCGCGATTTGTTCGATAGCCGGGGCAAGATCATTCCGGACTTCTTCCCGGAGACTAGCTATGATCTGGCCATACAGCGACTTACCGCATTGGATGAGGCGGAAGAAGAACGCCAGACTGGCTGGATCATTTCCTCCATCCTCGGTTCGGCGGAATGGAACACCAAGAATTCTGAATGCTGTTCTTCCGATAATTCCACTTGTGTCATGAATGAAGCCACGTCAGCTTCCTCTAGTGCTCAAGCGGAAAATTCGTCAGACGAGTATATTAAGCAAGCGACTGAGATCGGAGACTATCTGCTGGAGCAGGCCATCTTTAACAAAAGCCGCTCGGACGCCACATGGATCGGTGTAGGAATGAACTATCGTGGACAATGGAACGTATCCGCCATGAAAGGGGGATTATATGACGGTACTGCAGGTCCTGCGCTTTTTTTGGCATATCTCGGAAAAGTTACAGGAGAACAGGCCTATACGGAAGCTGCTCGCCTTGCCATGCAAACCTCCCTGGCTTCGCTTCCCTATCATGCCAATTTCAGCTCCGCCTTTTACGGTCAGGCCTCCATTCTTTATGTATTATCCCAGTTCATCGGACTCGGGGCTGCCGATCCTTCGTGGAAAGATATCCAGACTCATCTTGTCGATCATCTAGGCACCATCGTTGAAAATGATCATTGCTATGACCTGCTCGGCGGCGCAGCCGGAGTTATTCTCGTACTGCTTCAGGTCTATAAGAAATTCAAGATTGAACAGGCATTGGCCGCCGCCATAGATTATGGAGAACACCTTTTGTCTCAGTCCGTTCCGACAGAAGGCGGCATCGCTTGGCCGTCGCTTCTTCAGACACGAAAACCTTTAGGAGGCTTTGCACATGGAACTGCCGGTATTGCCTTGGCTCTGCAATCGTTATGGGAAGCATCCGGAAGAGCGGAATTCCATGAACATGCAGAGCAAGCTTTAGCCTTTGAGCGCTCCTTGTACTCGATCAAGCAGGGGAACTGGGCCGATCTGCGTAAAGCTGGACCAGAAGCCTACCATGCTAAATATTGGTGCCACGGTTCTGCCGGAATTGGCTTGGGTAGAGTTCTTATGTATGATATGCCGGCTATGGATAAACCCGCATTGCTTGCTGAAATCGAAGCTGCCATCGATACCACACTGAAGGGTGGAATCGGAGCAAGTCACTGTCTCTGCCATGGAGACATGGGTAATAGTGAGCTGCTGCTTCAGTCTGGAAGAAAGCTTGGACGCCCGGAACATATTGAGAAGGCTTATTCTCTAGCCAACCAAATGATTAGCGAGAAGAAAAAAGCAGGATCATTCCGAACTGGAATTCCCCGCGGATTAAAAACACCCGGATTCTTTCTGGGTTACTCAGGTATCGGTTACCAGTTATTGCGATTAATTAATCCAGAGTTAGTCCCTTCTGTGTTGTCTCTGGAAATTCATCCAGAAACGTAATCATACGCAAGTCCTGAAGAGGGTGTCCCAAAAGTAAACCTTAGAACACCCTCTTCAAAGAAATAGGAAGATATTCGTAAAAAAACAAGGAGTTAAGCGGTCTATTTTCGCTTAG
>NZ_QJOT01000031.1:0-14734 GCF_013393165.1 Paenibacillus sp. 79R4
ATAACATCATGTTTAACGGGATGTAGCTCAGCTTGGTAGAGCACCTGGTTTGGGACCAGGGGGTCGCATGTTCGAATCGTGTCATCCCGACCATCATTTGCGGGTGTAGTTCAATGGTAGAACTCCAGCCTTCCAAGCTGGTAGCGTGGGTTCGATTCCCATCACCCGCTCCATACATAGCAGCAACATCATCAGCGCGATGATGTTTTTTGTTATAGATGTAGAATTTATATTCTATATCGCATGGAGCATGTCCTTGAATCGCGGCTGCTCTTTCTTAGAACAGTCTTGGATGGAGGGCTTAGGCCTAATCTTCAAATTTTTAAAGCGTTCAACTTATGGTTCTTAGCTTCCTTGAGAAGGCACTTCTATACCTTCTGATTTTACCGCTTTACAGTATTATCGGAGCGATGCGAGCGTTTGCTTGTGCTGATTTACCTTATTTAACCGTGTCGGATGTTGAATTCTTTACAAATAAAGTGAAGATTTTCAGAGAAGTTTATTGTATTATATTAGGAAGGCTTTAGAAAGACGGAATAGGGATGAAATGGGGGAGAAATATGACTGAAATAGCGGTTACCGCCGGCAAGAGCAATTCGAACAATCTACTAAGGCGCGACATCCGATTCCTCGGAAATATTCTGGGAGAAGTCCTTGTACATCAAGGCGGCAATGAGCTTCTGGATATTGTCGAGAAAATCAGAGAGACGAGTAAGTCCTTGCGGGCGGTTTTCATACCGGATCTACATGAAGAGTTTAAACAATTAATAAGCTCTCTTGAACCCGAGATTCGTCACCAAGTAATCCGTGCATTTGCTATTTACTTTCAGTTGGTCAACATCGCTGAGCAGAATCATCGGATTCGCCGCAAACGGGATTACGAGCGTTCAGCTGGTGAAGCGGTGCAGCCTGGATCCATAGAGGCTTCCGTTCAAGAGCTGAAGGAGCATGGATTCACCTATTATGAAGCGCAGGAGATCCTGGAGGGGATGTCTCTGGAGCTCGTCATGACTGCGCATCCTACTGAGGCTAAGCGTCGTGCTATCCTGGATATCCATAAGCGGATTGCTGATGATGTAATGCAGCTTGACAATCCTACGCTTACATTCCGTGAAAGGGAACAATTGAGAGAGAAGCTTCTGAATGAAGTCATTACGCTCTGGCAAACTGACGAATTGAGAGACCGCAAACCAACGGTAATCGATGAGGTCAGAAATGGAATGTATTATTTCCATGAGACGTTGTTCCATGTGCTTCCCGATGTATATCAGGAATTGGAACGCTGCTTGAGCAAATACTATCCGGAGCATCACTGGCATGTGCCGAAATATTTGCGCTTTGGTTCTTGGATCGGTGGAGACCGGGACGGGAATCCTTCAGTAACTGCTGAAGTGACCTGGCAGACTCTGAAAATGCAGCGCAAGATGGCTGTTAGGGAGTATCAGCTTGCCCTAGCCGGGATGTTCAAGCATCTAAGCTTTAGTACGTCGATTGTAGACGTGACGGATGAATTAATGGCTTCGATTCAGAAGGATCGACTCCAGGTTACCCTTCAAAAGACGCCAGAATGGCATAATGAGAAGGAACCGTACCGCATTAAATTATCCTATATGACAGAGAAGCTTCATAATGTTCTGGATGAATCCAAAAATGGGACCTCGGAACGTTATGAGAATGCTCGGGAGCTTATCGCTGATCTGAAAATAATTGATCGCAGTCTGCGTCATCACTATGCGGACTATGTAGCCCATACGCATCTTAGCCAAATGATTCGGCAAGTAGAGCTATTCGGCTTCCATACAGCGACGCTGGACATTCGTCAGCACAGCCAGGAGCATGAGAAGGCTATGACCGAAATTCTGGCCAAGATGAACATTACAAGCAACTACGCAGAGCTGAAGGAAGAGGAGAAGCTGGTGCTGCTTGAGCAGCTGTTGAATGATCCTCGGCCGCTGACTTCTCCGTATCAGGAATATAGCCAGAGCACAACAGAGTGTCTTGATGTATACCGTACGATCTTCAGAGCTCAGAAGGAATTTGGAACCCAGTGTATCACCAGCTATCTGATCAGTATGACGGAAGCAGGCAGCGATATTCTGGAAGTAATGGTCTTTGCCAAAGAAGTGGGTCTGTTCTACAAAGATCAGGATGGCACTGTCGTAAGCACACTTCAATCGGTTCCACTATTTGAGACGATTGATGACTTGCATGCAGCCCCGGCTATTATGAGCCGTCTGTTTGAGATGCCGATCTATCGCCAGTCTGTGGCGGCAATGAATGATCTTCAAGAGATCATGCTAGGTTACTCGGATAGCAATAAGGATGGCGGCGTAGTTACAGCGAACTGGGAACTGCGTGTAGCCTTGAAGCAAATTACCGCAACGGGTAAGAAATATGGCGTGAAGCTGAAGTTCTTCCATGGACGTGGCGGAGCGCTTGGGCGCGGTGGAATGCCGCTTAACCGCAGCATTTTGGTACAGCCGCCTGAGACGATTGGTGGAGGCATCAAGATTACGGAGCAAGGAGAGGTAATCTCCTCCCGTTATTCTCTCAAAGGGGTTGCTTATCGCAGTCTGGAGCAAGCCACTTCGGCATTAATCAAAGCAGCCATAAATTCGAAGCTGTATGATGAGAATAATCAGCAAGAAGAGGAATGGGATGAGATCATTGCCGGCATCTCGGAGACATCCTTAACAAAATATCAGGATCTCGTATTCCACGATCCGGATTTCCTGAAATTTTTCAAAGAGTCAACGCCGCTTAGCGAGGTGGGTGAGCTGAATATCGGTTCTAGACCGTCGAAGCGCAAGAATAGTGACCGCTTTGAGGATCTGCGCGCTATTCCATGGGTATTTGCCTGGACTCAGAGCCGCTATCTCTTCCCGGCATGGTACGCTGCGGGAACAAGTCTGTACAACTTCTATCAAGACGATGAGAAGAAGCTGCAAGTTTTGCAGGATATGTATCACAACTCGACCTTCTTCCGCTCTTTGATCGATACGCTGCAGCTTGCTATTATTAAAGCGGATCTGGTTATTGCCAAAGAATATAGCGGAATGTGCGGTGATCAGGAAGTGAGGGATCGCATCTTTGGCAAGATCGAGCAGGAATTCAATCTGACCAAGGAAATGGTTCTGAAAATTACCGGGTTGCCTGAAATTCTTGATGATGCGCCAGCGCTTCAGGAATCGATCCGCCAGCGGAACCCTTACGTAGATCCGCTAAGTTATTTGCAGGTCCAATTATTAACTGAACTGCGTGCTGCTCGTGAGCAAAATCGGGATGACGCATTACTGCTTCGTGAAGTACTGCTTACGATTAACGGAATCGCAGCTGGCCTTCGTAATACAGGCTGATATTAGGTTTAATGTGACTAATTCAAGCCGGATTCCTCCTAATACGATGGGGGAGTCCGGCTGTTTCTTTTATAGGCAAGATCGTAATACCCCGATGAACGTAATAGAGACTTTTCCTATATATAAAGTCCCTGGAATCGAGCTAATTCTATTGCTTTTTGCAAGCACTTGAATTAACATTTGAATGAAGTACCGGCGATGAACGGGATTTTCCCTGGATTGCTAGATCGGGGAGAAAGCCGGACAGGCATAAGGCTGTGATGGAGCCCGTCCATGGATCTGGAGGAAATTATTGTGGTTGATCATTTTGATACGAGGTTGGTCAAGCTGGCGCGTAAAGGCGACCAGGGCGCATTTGCAGAACTCGTTGATTTATACAAAGATAAAATATTTCATTTAGCATATCGGATGTTGTCTAATCGGCATGAGGCTGAAGATATTGTACAGGAGACGTTTCTGCGTGTGTACAAAAATTTCAACCGATACGATGAGAAGCAGAAGTTCTCGACTTGGATTTACCGCATTGCGACAAATCTGTGTATAGACCGTCTGCGTAAGCGCAAGCCTAATTACTATCTTGATGCAGGTATGAATGATCAAGAAGGTGTGGATGGTTATGCGCTGATTCCTGGCGATGAGCGGACACCGGAATCGGAATACCTCTTATCCGAGACGCAAGCGATGATTCATCAGGCGATTGAAGGCCTGCCTGCCAAGTACAAGTCCGTTATTGTGCTAAGATATTTGCAGGAATTATCGCTTCAAGAAATTGGGGATGTTTTGGACATGCCGGTAACCACGGTCAAGACCAGGGTGCATCGCGGGCGTGAGTTTTTGCGTAAGAAGCTGGAACATAAAGCCGTCTTTTAAAAATGGATTATAATATTTCATTTTGTTTTTTGAAACGTTATTCGCTCCGTAACGTAATGTATGTTAGGACGACTACTTCCATACTGCGTATGGTTTTTCCATAGTATTGATATTGAAAGGAATGGCTGATATGGATTGCAAACATGCCTCCACTTTAATGCATGATTATTTCGACGGAGATCTTACGCATGAGCAGGCCGTGGAGCTTAAGGGACATCTGAATTCTTGTCCTGCATGCAGTGCTCTGTTCCAGCAATTGGAGCAGACGGAAATGACGTTGTTCGCGACATTAAGACTTGATCGCATCGATGCTCCAGATGCGTTGGTAAGCCGAATCATGAATGAGATTCCAAGACAACGCAAGCAGCAGCCATGGCTTCAGGTGATTAAGAGACATCCGGCCTTGACAGCGGCAGCGATTTTCTTGGTCGTTATGCTGTTCAGTGCTTTGTCTTTAATGAAGGCGGACGATCAGCTGATTGTCAAGGTAGGTAATCTGGATCAGGTAGTGATTAACGGAAATGTCGTTACTGTACCTGAAGGCGCCACTATCACGGGGAATCTTACCGTAGAGAACGGTAAAGCTGAAATTCTGGGAAATGTTGAAGGGAATGTGACTGTAGTCGATGGCTCTTATTATCAGGCTTCGACCGCGCATATTTCAGGCAAGGTCAAGAGTATCGATCAGGCTCTGGACTGGTTATGGTACCGAATCAGCAACACTTTTTCAGATGTCGCCTATAGGTAAGCAGGAAGTAACAAATAACGGTCTTGGCGCCCTCTTCTAGAAGAAGGCGTCTTTTATTTTTATCGATTAAAGAAAAATGCCTAATATTGCAGATGAACCTATGTTCTTCAAACTTGCATCTGGCTCAGGAACGTTATAACCTAGAGTTTAGAGAAATAAATAAATTTACAGATACAATTAAGGTTGATTAATACATTGCTGTATATCTGAGCAGACTTATAAGATATACATAAGCGTCTTCTAGTCAGTCACATGGCCTGAATTAGAAGAAAAACCGGGGGTTACACCATGGATTATTTTGCGAATATGGGTTGGCAGGACTGGATCAAGGATATCGTTGATATTCTGATCGTTACTTATATCATTTATCATTTGATTTTGCTCGTGCGGGGAACAAGGGCGATCCAATTGCTGAAGGGTCTGCTTGTCCTAGTTCTGATCTGGGCGGTTAGTACTTGGTTCGACCTATACACGCTCAAATGGCTGATGAACCAGATGTTCACGTTTGGCGTTGTGGCGATCTTCATTATCTTCCAACCTGAGCTTAGACGAGCCCTGGAGCAGCTTGGACGAGGAAAGTTGTTCAATCGGGGGATTGCAGATGAGGAAGAGTTCGCCCGTGAGCTTAGCGAGATTATTAAAGCGCTGAATTATTTATCACGTAGAAAAATAGGGGCATTAATTGTCTTTGAACGGAATACAGGCATTAACGAGTACACAGAGTCGGGCATTCCGATTCAATCGGTCATCACCTCACAATTGTTGATCAACATCTTCATTCCGAATACGCCGCTCCATGATGGTGCGGTTATTATTCAAGGGCATAAGATTACAGCCGCGGCCTGTTATTTGCCGTTATCCGAGAACCCGTTTATCAGCAAGGAGCTGGGGACGCGCCACCGTGCTGCGATTGGTATTAGTGAGGTAGGTGACGCAGTATCGATCGTCGTCTCGGAGGAGACGGGTCAAATCTCGCTGGCTATCGATGGACAGGTAGTGAGGGATATTAAGGAAGAATCTCTGATCTCCAAATTGTATGAAGAGCTTGGCCCGGACTCTAGCCCGAATGACAAGCGTAAGTCCTTCTGGCGTACGAAGGAGGCTGGCAAGAAGAATGGATAAATGGTTGAGTCATAACAATATTGTGAAGATCATTGCACTGGTCTTCAGTGTTATCCTGTGGGCTATGGTGCATATCGATAGTGGAACGACAATCGTCACGACTACACCGGATTTGAAGCCCAAGGTGATCAATAATGTAAATATTCAGGTGACGGGCTTTGATACCGATAGATATGTTCTATATGATTTGAATCCGGACAAAGTAAGATTGGAAGTCAAGGGGAGAAAAACCGATCTTACAACTAACTTTTCGAACTACAAAGTAAAATTGAACTTAAAGGATGTCGGGCCAGGTACATTTACCTTGCCATTGACGACAGAATTGCCCCCGGGTGTGCAGGCTGTCTCCATAGATCCGGCTTACGTAAAAGTCACGATTGAGGAGAAACGAACGAAGGAAATACCTGTTTCAATCATCACCAAGGGTGTTCCGGAGAAAGGCTTTGAAGTCGGAACTCCGATCTCGGCATTGGAGATGGTGAAGGTAACCCTGCCGGAGAGCGAGATCGATGATCTGCAGAAGGTACAAGGGGTAGTTGATATAACCGGACTGAATGATTCTCTCAAAGGGAAATCCGTGAAGCTAGTAGCCTATGACAAACAGGGTGAAGTGATGAGAAACGCGGAGATTGCCCCGGAAACCGTTGATGTTGATATCCCTTTTAACAAGACGTATAAGAATATTCCACTGGAGGTGCGCCAATCAGGGCAGCTTCCGGAGGGGTATGTGCTGGCTGGTGTAGATACAGATGTGAAGGGGGTTGTCGTATACGGGCCTAAAGAGGCTATGGATAAGATTACGGCTTACCCAATCACCGTTAATCTGAATAATTATAATGGTAACCCGGAAACGAAATATACCGTGAACTTGACTCCGCCTGAAGGATTTGAGAAAATCGAGCCTAGTTCTGTGCAAGTGACGATCAAGGTTGAGCCAGCTTCACAGAAGGTAATCGATAACATACCGATCTCTTTAACTAATCTGGGCGCGAATCTCACTGCTAGATTCATACAGCCCTCTGACAAAAAGCTTTCTCTAACGGTCATGGGTACGACTGACCAGCTTAGCGGACTGAAGGCGAAGGATATCATACTTGAGGCTGACTTATCTAAAATGGGTGCGGGTATACATTCCGTGCCCTTAAAGGTAACGCTGCCGAATTATGTGAAGCTGGTAGAATCGGGAGCGACGCTTGAGATTGAAGTGGAACTGACGGAGAAGGATTCGCATCCAGCTACGACGGACCCTGAAGGACCGCCAAGTCATAATACGGATGGGACGGATACGGGATCTTCAAATGGAACTGGGGAAAATGGTGCGACAGAATCAAACACAGGGACTAACAGTGAAAGCAATAGTGGGGGTTAATGATAGGCTTCACAAATTACTTGAGGAGTGAAAATCATGGGGAAGTACTTTGGAACGGATGGAGTAAGAGGGATAGCAAATCAGGAATTAACAGCTGAATTAGCCTATCGAATTGGCCGCTGTGGCGGGTATGTATTAACAGGCCAGGCAGCTAAGCCAAAGGTAGTTATAGGTATGGATACGCGGATCTCCGGCGTTATGCTGGAATCGGCTCTGGTCGCCGGTCTGTTGTCGATTGGTGCGGATGTCGTACGGCTTGGCGTAGTCACTACACCAGCCGTTGCTCTATTAACCCGGATGCTCAAGGCGGATGCAGGGGTGATGATCTCGGCATCGCATAATCCGGTAGAGGATAACGGGATCAAGTTCTTTGGCAGCGATGGCTTCAAGCTGCTGGATGAGACGGAACTGAAGATTGAGGAGCTTTTGGATAAAGAGACAGATGAGCTTCCTCGTCCTATCGGTGACGGGCTTGGTTCGGTCACGGTCGATTATGACTCCAAGCTGAAATATTTGGAGCATTTGAAGACGACGATAAGCCACTCCTTTGAAGGTTTGAAGGTTGTGCTTGATTGTGCGAATGGTGCCGCTTATGAACTGGCTCCAAGACTGTTCAGAGAGCTTGGCGCTGAGGTCCATACCATCGGTGCTGAACCAAACGGACTTAACATTAACGATCATTGCGGTTCGACGCATCCCGAGCTTTTGAAGGAAGAGGTTGTACGCCTTGGTGCTCATATCGGCCTGGCTTTTGACGGCGATGCCGATCGCCTGATTGCTATAGATGAACATGGTGAGGAAGTAGATGGGGACTATATCCTATGCATCTGCGGGCATGCGATGAACCAGGCTGGCAAGCTGAAGGACAGCACAATCGTCTCGACGGTTATGAGTAACTTCGGATTCTACAAGGCTATGAAGAAGCTGTCTCTGAATACGGAGCAAACTGCGGTTGGCGACCGTTATGTGATGGCCGAAATGATCCGCGGTGGTTATAATCTGGGTGGAGAACAGTCCGGGCATGTTATTTTCCTCGATCATAATACGACTGGCGACGGTATTTTGACAGCAATCCAATTGGTCGATACTTTGCTGGCTTCTGGTCAACCGCTAAGCGAGCTGAAAAATGTGATGAAGAAGTACCCGCAGGTGCTTGTAAATGTCCGTGTACAGGATAAGAGCAAGTATGCGGGGAACGCCGCTATCGAGGAAGCTGTAGCTGCTGTAGAGCGCAAGCTTGGTGATAATGGCCGCGTCCTGGTGCGTCCATCCGGAACAGAATCGCTGATTCGTGTTATGGCAGAAGGACCAGACAAAGAGGAAATCGAACAGTTAGTTGCGGATATTGTGACAGTAGTAGAGACTGAACTGGTATAATCTAATTTTTCTTACGGGTAAAGCCGCCGGACAGTGGTGTTAGAGTGCTGTCCAGGCGGCTTTGTTGCGTTATATGAGAGGCAGAAAGACCATAATTGGGCATAATTGCGGATTTGCTCACAAATGCTTGATGGCCCTCTACAGTTGGTATATATAGGCCTTTCATTTGGAGAGCAGAGAGCTGAATAGGCTTTAGTAGAGCGATGAATGATTGCAAAATGGAACACAGATGCATATAATAAGCATATTCAAGTATAGAAAGTGAGGGTCGTGAGGTTACAAGCAAGATAAGCGCCAGAGCTTGGTTTCGCGCGGGAAGAGATTTGGAGCGGTTATCCGGATGACGCTGCTAAGAATCCTGTACCGGCAAATACAAGCTGACGAGGTGGGGGTGTTCGAAATGTTCGGCGGGGACCTCCCGGTGTGGCATCACACCGTAACCGTGAAGGCAAAACGAACAGGCGACTGTTCCGACAAACCTTACGGATGGATGCAGAAATAATTTAATTGTCTAATGAGTGAAACTCATGAGTGTACGCAAGAGATGAGCGGAAGAATCCGCGGTGAACGGAGCAGCAGTGGACATTCATGAAAAAAGAACGTTGGGCTGATGTGATTTTCATATTTTTCATATCGTAGAACCTGTACTTTGATAATTGAATAGTTCTGTCTCCTGTATACCGCGCGATAGGTCTTCCGCTTCTATTCTGCTTGCGATCATAACTGCAGAATTCGAACGGAGGATTATATAAATATGTGTGGTATTGTTGGATATATTGGGAAGAGAGACACGCAGTCGGTATTAATTGAGGGGCTTAAGAAGCTGGAGTATCGTGGGTATGATTCCGCGGGCATTGCTGTTTATACGAACAATGGGCTGAAGATTACCAAGGCGACTGGACGACTCGCCAATTTGGAGCACAAATTGGAGGATGCGCCATTGGTGGGCAACGCCGGGATCGGACATACGCGCTGGGCAACTCACGGCAAACCGTCTGATGTGAACTCTCATCCTCATACGGATCACAGTAAGAAGTTCTCTGTGGTGCATAACGGGATCGTTGAGAACTATCTGGAACTCAAGGATGAGTTGATCAGCCAAGGTTATGAATTTGTCTCAGAGACGGATACTGAGGTGATCTCTCACCTGTTGGCACGTGAGTACAATGGTGATATCGTAACAGCCGTTCAGAAGGCGATTAGTTATATGCGTGGCGCATTTGCGCTTGGAGTACTGACGGAATATGAACCGGATAAGCTGGTTGCTGTACGCCAAGCCAGTCCGCTTGTTATTGGAATCGGGGATGGCGAAAACTTCATTGGTTCCGATATCCCTGCGTTGTTGAATTATACGCGAAAAGTGTATATTCTGAACGACGGAGAGATGGCCGTATTGACTAAGGATGCTGTCGAATTGATGACCATTGAAGGGAATTTTATTTCTCGGGAAATGATTAATGTCGATTGGGACGCAGTCACTGCGGAAAAAGGCGGCTTTGCTCATTTCATGCTTAAGGAGATTCATGAGCAGCCTAAGGCATATCGCGACACGATGCTGGGCCGGATCGATGAGAGCGGGCGCCGTATTATTCTGCCTGATCTGCATCTGACTGAGGATAAAATACGGTCGATTAACAACGTTCACGTCGTGGCATGCGGAACTGCGTACCATGCTGGTCTAGTCGGGGGCGCCGTGATTGAGCGGCTCGTTCGAATCCCGGTAATGTACGACGTTGCTTCCGAGTATCGCTATCGCTCGCCGTTGATTACTCCGGAGACGCTGGTGATCGTTGTCAGCCAGTCCGGAGAGACGGCAGATACACTGGCTGCTTTGCGTGAAGCGCAAGCGAATGGAGCTCATGTACTGGCGATTACGAATGTAGTAGGCAGCTCGATTGCCCGTGATGCGGATGATGTCATCAACACGCTCGCTGGTCCGGAGATTGCTGTCGCTTCGACCAAGGCATATACGTCACAATTGATCGCTTTCTATCTGTTCAGCCTGTATCTGGCTCAAGTGCGCGGTACCCAAACCGATGATGAGATCGCGCATATGATTGCAGCAATGCATGCTTTGCCAGAACAAGTGGAGAGCATGTTAGCTAATGTTGATGCCATCAAGGTTTATGCTGAGCATATCGCCAAGCATGAGGATTTGTTCTTCATCGGCCGTGGCTTGGACTTTGCAGTGGCCATGGAAGGGTCCTTGAAGCTGAAGGAGATCTCCTACATTCATTCCGAGGCCTATGCCGCCGGCGAATTGAAGCATGGCACCCTGGCATTGATAGAAGAAGGCATCCCGGTCATCGCTCTGGCTACGCAGGAATCCGTGCTGGAGAAGACCGTCAGCAATATTAAGGAAGTGAAAGCCCGTGGCGCTGATGTTCTGGCGCTCACACATGAGGAGCATGTTGCCGGCCTTCTGAAGTCCGTCGACCAGGCCTTCGCCATTCCGAAGACGCTGTCGATTCTTACACCGGCTCTGTCCGTCGTACCATTGCAGCTACTCGCTTACTATGCTTCCCTTGCCAGAGGCAACGACGTAGATAAGCCGCGGAATTTGGCGAAGAGCGTGACGGTGGAGTAGAGGAGTAGTTATAGGTTTATATTAGTGTTCAGTGAATATAAAGTATTAGATTGGGTTAATTGTAGTAACGTAAATAGAGGATGGTTAGTTCATTATATAAGCTAACCATCCTCTATTTTTGTTTGCTTGACAGTTGTGATAAGTTTCCGTTTGTATTTCTGCTTCTATTATCTATCTTTTACACTGTTCTTGCTTTATAGTCACTTGAAAGTTCTAAAAGGAATACAGATGTTCAAAGGTTTGGATAAAAAAGGGTTTTGCATATTGGTTATATATAATATATAAAATCCTTTAGTTTATCTGGCTTTTATTAATTGGGTCTTGATAAACTAAGAAAATAAAGATGTAGACTGATAAATAAAGTATTAGACTCAAGCGGTAGCGATCTACTAACGGAGTTTTGCGCAACATTGTTGTCTTCGAAAAATTCGGATTTCCACTAGAATGTAACGTGATGGTTTATAATGAACGTAACAGCAGGATTTGAAACGCGGGCTAATGGCCAGAAAACGAACAAACTAAATTCGAATTCGAAGGAGAAACGAATATGAGAAAACTCGTTCTATTTTTGCATGCATCACTTGATGGTTTTGTAGAAGGGCCGAACGGTGAAATGGACATTGGCTGGGTTTCCTACAATGCTGATCTGGAGGAACACGCGAAAGAAATTCTGAGTACTGCTGACACTGTCATTTGGGGACGTGGAACTTATCAGATGATGCACAGTTACTGGCCATCTGTGCCTTCGAACCCATCAGCTTCGCAGTATGAACGTAATCATGCGGAGTGGATCGAAAAGACAGCCAAAATCGTGTTCTCCACGACGCTGGAGAAAGTCGAATGGAACAATTCCAGACTGGTGAAAGAAGATGTCGAGGAAGAGATCAAGAACCTCAAACAGCAGCCTGGCAAGGATATAGTCATCCTCGGGAGTCCCAGGTTCGCACACTACCTTATGCAGTTTGATTTAATAGATGAGTATAAAATTACGGTTTCTCCCGTCCTGATCGGCAGCGGGTTGCCGTTATTCCAAGGTATCAAGGAGAAGATTAATCTTAAACTTATCGAAAACAAGACATTTGATTCTGGAGCTATAGGCCTCGTTTACCAGACACTCAGATGACCGTGTCTCCTAAGTAGATTAGCTAACGAAGAACGGTAGCTCAATAACGAAAGGCAGTCTAAGACTTTATTTTCCAAGTTTTAAGACTGCCTTCCGTTATTGTGGAGTTTAATCTAATACTACTTAAAGGTAGCCGATTCTCTCCTCCTAAAAACCGTATCAAATCAACAATTCCAGTCTACCACTTTATTTTCAACGGACAATTAGGGTCATATGATAAAAAAGTATGGAACCGCTGAAGTTAGTCCCGATGATATCTCATCGGGACTGTTTTTTTAGGGTTGAAGCAACAGCTATACATGCAGCAAATAAGCGGTGGTTATCTGCATGACCTGCAGCACCACCGCTTAATGAGCTTAGGTCAGACAAATAAAGGATTAGTTTGGAGTTATCAAGCTAATGGGCAGTTATGCGCAATAAACACCACAGTTCAAGAACTCGAAATAAAGAATGTGAGTGCAATCACACATGGATTTTTTTGGTTTTGTTACGTTGTGGATAACGATTCTATCATCTCATTTACGGAGGTTAACGATATGTTTTGTTATCAGTGTGAACAAACGCCGAATGGAGGATGTAAAGTTGTTGGGGTATGCGGCAAGAATGAGACTATAGCGAGCTTGCAAGATACGATGATTTTTGCATTAAAAGGTATTGCCGCCTATGCGACGCATGCCAGGCAGCTAGGATATAGCGATCCCGAGGTGGATCGAATTACCCATGAAGCTTTGTACATGACTTTAACCAATTCCAACTTTAATATGCAGGAGCACCTGGAGATGGCGATGAAGGTCGGAAATGCGGCGATACGGATCATGGACGTGCTGGATCAAGCGCATACGGATCGCTTTGGCATTCCGCAGCCGGTAACAGTCAGTCAGAATAAAATTGAAGGTCAATGCATTGTGGTGACAGGACATAATTTGTACGCGCTGGAGGAACTGCTGCGGCAAACAGAAGGGAAGGGTATCAATATATATACCCACTCGGAAATGCTGCCCGCTCACGGATATCCGCAGCTTAAGAAATATGGACATTTAAAAGGCAACATAGGCAAGGCCTGGTACGATCAGCGTAGGTTGTTCGAGCAGTTCCCGGGTGCTATTCTCGCGACCACCAACTGCGTAATGCCGATTAAAGGCACATATGCGGATCGCTTTTTCTCTTATGAAGTAGCGGGGCTGGAAGGTGTCACAAAGATTATCAATGATGATTTCTCCCCGCTGATCGAGCGTGCTTTATCGCTGCCTGCGGTAAATATAGACTCCGAGCAGGTGCTCACGACCGGATACCACCACGAAACCGTGATCGGACTCGCTCCTGAGATTATTCAAGCCGTCAAAGACGGACATATCCGCCGCTTTTTCGTCATTGCAGGCTGTGATGCACCGGGGACAGGCGGAAATTATTATCGTGAACTGGCGACCTCCTTGCCGAATGATACTGTTATTTTAACTACTTCTTGTGGAAAGTTCCGCTTTAATGATGTAGATTATGGCACCGTAGGGGACACAGGCATTCCGCGTTATATCGACCTTGGGCAGTGCAATAATTCAGGTTCGACCGTTAAAATTGCTTTGGCCCTGGCTGATGCTTTTGGCTGTACTGTAAATGAACTGCCCGTCAGCATCGTACTTTCCTGGTTTGAACAAAAAGCGGTCGCCATTCTGCTCGGTCTGTTCAGCCTTGGCATTCAGGATATTCGCATCGGACCGAAGCCGCCTGAATTTATCTCGCCGGGGGTGCTTGATGTGCTGGTAGAGATGTTTGGATTAAAGTTGATTACTACCGCCGAAGAGGATATGAACGCGATGTTGGCATTGTCGTAAGGAAATAGGTGTTGTATTGAGTGGGGTGGGGGCCAATCACGATTTACATCAACCTCTCATATTTTTGGATAGGCCAAATCCTTTAACAATCTGAAGCCTATATTGGAAATGGGGCTGATCTATTGGGTGAGAACGGCAAGAGCAGGGATGATAGAGCGGGGAAGTTGCTGTCACCCCTTCGTTAATGCTTAATTAAGATACGTCAAGCATAAATTATGATATAGAGGCGTTGGAGATTTTCTCCGAGGCCTCTCTTTATTATGGCTTAAGCCAGTTGAGCTCGCGAAGCGTGCGAAACAGAAAACCACCTGCTATGCGGGTGGTGTAGTCCATGCTTATAGCAAAAAACCACC
>NZ_QJOT01000032.1:0-8085 GCF_013393165.1 Paenibacillus sp. 79R4
TAGCTTGAGCGAAGTGAAAGCTAGCGCCTTTAGACGCGAGCCGGTAATAAAGGCTTATAGCCTTAGAGCAAACCACCCGTTAGACGGGTGGTCATGATTTGCAAATTGATGCAGGTTAATGCGCGGTATATTTGGACAAACCCCAAACTCTAACGAACCAGGGTAACGCTATTGCCGCCCAATCGCCTTCTGAATTCCAGATAAACTCGTGAACACTATTCGATGCCCAACGTTTCCCAAAAACCTAATGAGACTAGTGAACGCACTTTGCTGCTCAATCGCCACCCCAAACTCTAGCGAACCAGGGTAACGTTATTGCCGCTCAATCACCTTCTGAATTCTAAGCAAACTCGGTAACACTATCTGCCGCCCAACGTTGCCCTAAAATCTAACAAGACTAGTGAACGCACTTTGCTGCCTACACCGTCTCCCCAAACTCTAGCGAACCAGGGTAACGTTATTGCCGCTCAATCACCTTCTGAATTCCAGATAAACTCGGTAACACTATCTGCCGCCCAACGTTTCCCTAGAATCTAATGAGACTAGTGAACGCACTTTGCTGCTCAATCGCCACCCCAAACTCTAGCGAACCAGGGTAACGTTATTGCCGCTCAATCACCTTCTGAATTCCAGCTAAACTCGGTAACACTATCTGCCGCCCAACGTTTCCCTAGAATCTAATGAGACTAATGAACGCACTTTGCCGCTCAATCGCCACCCCAAACTCTAACGAAACAGGGTATCGTTATTTGCCCTCAAACCGCCCTCCTCAAATTCTAACGAAACGTGGTATCGTTATTTGGTCATTTTATCGTCGAATACGGCTCATTTCTCGCAAATAACGATTCACAGTTTCCTTAGAATCTAAAAGCCTTCATTTTCACCCTAATAACGTGTCATAGTTTCGTTAGACAAATATCAAGAGAATTTGATTGAAAGTCAGAAAAGGTCAAACCAAGCATTTCACGGTAAATCCTCACGTAAATCCAAAGAATTTGCCTGATTTTGAGCTGATTTGCGGTTTATTTACTTTTGTCACTTAGTTGGCAGGGGCATATAATATAAGTGTAAGGTCAAACAAGGTCAAGGAAAGGGGAAATGGTACGATGTTTGATTTGATTCCTTTTGGAAAACGCAGAGAAGATGCGTTCGGTCAGTTGGTGAAATCCTTCAATGATATGTTCGATGAAGACTGGTTTACGCCGTTCAAAGGCTCGGGACTTTCGTTTAAGACGGATATCCGTGAGACAGACCAGGCCTATCTGGTTGAGGCGGAGCTGCCCGGTTTTCAGAAAGATGATATCGAAATTAACTATGTAGCCCCTTACTTAACGATCAAAGCCATACGCAAGGAAGAGAGCAAAGTAGAAAATACAGACCAGCAAATTGTTCGTCGAGAGCGTCATTTTGGGGAATATGTCCGTCGATTCTATGTTCAAGACATTGATGATAGCAACATTACAGCGACGTTGAAGGATGGAGTGCTTAAGCTCGAAGTACCTAAGCAAGCGAACTCCGGTGCTAGACGGATTCAGATCCGGGACGACAGAGATATGTGATCTAAAATACTGAATATTGCGGCATAGAAACTGCATAGCTTACAACGGCCCTTTCCATATGGATGATGGAGGGGCTTTTTATTGGTCAACTAGGTGTATTTAGGGCGCTATTTAGCTTTAACATTATAAAATTAAGTGTATAATAGATACAGAATAGTACAGATTCGGATTGGGGGTATAACAGTTGGAAGTGCACGAAGAGGGAATTACAAAGCACGAGCAACTGCTTCAATATATTGAAGGGCTGAAGATTGGAACGAAGATATCCGTGCGTAAATTGGCCAAGACGATGACCGTGAGCGAGGGAACGGCTTACCGGGCGCTGAAAGAAGCGGAAAACCTAGGTATCGTCATTACTAAAGAGCGGATCGGTACGGTTCGGGTTGAGAAGAAGCCGCGGAATCTGTCTGATCAATTGAGCTTTGAGGATGTGGTGGAAATCGTAGAGGGTCATGTGCTTGGCGGGGCTGATGGGCTAGGCAAAACTTTGCATAAGTATGTGATCGGAGCCATGAAGATTGATGCGATGGCACGTTATATTGATGCGGGTAGTCTGCTGATTGTCGGAAACCGTGAGGATTCCCATTCCTTGGCTCTGCAACAGGGCTCTGGCGTGCTTATTACCGGCGGGTTCGGGACAAGCCGTGAAGTGAAAAGCCTGGCCGATTCCTTGGAGCTGCCGATCATTTCTTCGCGTCATGATACGTTTACGGTAGCCTCGATGATCAACCGCGCCTTATTTGACCGCTTGATTAAGAAGAAGATTATGCTCGTTGAGGATATTGTGGCGAGGAAGCCACGGGTAAGCATGCTCAAGCTGACGAGTACGATCGCTGATTTTGACGAGCTGTCGATTGAGACGGGAGCGCAGCATTTTCCGGTTGTCGATGAGTGGAATCGGGTCATCGGCATCGTAAGCCGTAAGGATGTTGAGGAGCTTAGAGGTGATCAGAGCATCGAGAAATGCTTGAGCCGCCATCCGATTACGGTAGGGATGCAGACCTCGCTCGCTTCAGCCGCACAGATTATGGTGTGGGAAGGAATCGACTTCCTGCCGGTCGTGGACCGCAATCGTAAGCTGGTCTCCTCGGTCACGCGCAGAGAGGTGCTGCAGGCGATGCGGGATGCCCAAAACCAGCCGCAGATGGGCGAGACCTTTGAGCATTTGATGTGGAACGGATTTGCCGAAGAGCGTGATCAGGATGGCAGGTTATTTTTCCACGGTATGATCACGCCGCAGATGGCTACTCATTTAGGAACAATCTCTAACGGCGTGCTTAGCTCATTAATGACGCAGGCGGCCTTGACCTTCGCCAAGGATATCAGCGGGGCCGACTATGTCGTAGACAATTTATCCACCTACTTCATTCGGCCTGTCCAAATTGAGAATCCGGTTGTTATCACTCCGGTCATTCTGGAAATGAGCCGCAGGGCATGTAAATTGGAGATGCTGATGAAATATCAGGACAATATTGTCGCCAAGGCGATGTTGACCTTGCAATCTATCGACCATGCCTAGCATCTGGGTCTTGAAGCTTAGTCTTTGGACCCTTTAATCCGCCCTTTGTCTGGAGAAGATTCCATAATTGCGGAAGCCGGCAAAAATATTAAACGCCCCCAGCACCATAAAAATCGCGCCGACGACAACGCGCACAGTCGAACCGGTGAACATAAACATTTGGATGATGGCCAGGAACAGCAGCATGAAGCCCATGCTGATATTGCTCTTGGCCTGTGTTATGCCGCGTTTGTGGGCGTCGATAGAGCGGCGCGCCTTCAGGCTGAATATTATCGAGCATATGCTGGATATGAGCAAGCCGGCATACACCACATACAGAATGCCATCGATCATATGAGTGGGACAGCTCCTTTTTTTATAAAAATATTACCAAATAATGTGATGTACAAGGTGACTTATATCATTGTAACATGAAAAATCAACTTCGCACATATGGCCGCATGTCGACCCAAATCTGCAGTACGCCTTCACTCACCAACATCGTCTTGATTTGAATACTATAATCCTTGTCGCGGACGGAATATATTTTTCGATTAAGCAGTGTACGGGCCATTTTGGCATCGGAATCGATATCAAAGATGTTCCTGCCGCGCAACACTTCAAGCTCATCCTGCAGCGTCTGCACCACTTCCTTAACGGCGAGGGAATCCAGCGGCGGGTCTCTTTCTTCTACCGTCACCTTGATCTCCTTAACAACGGTGGAGCGATTTCGATATTTTCTCGGCGTCTTATTGTCTTCTTCGGCCTGATAAAGCTTGATTTGCAGGTCTTTGTTCTCGATCCATAGCTGATTATAGCTGGCCTGAAAGACCATATTGTAGGCGATGCTGCCGATGACCATGCCCAGCAGAAACACACCGACAAACTGCATAAAGCGCTTGAAACCCTGAAGGCTGGGTCCCTTCATCCTCTGCCGCCCCCGCACATCCAGCGCACGATTTCGGCTCCGATATGAGCCCCAAGGAAAGCGAACATCAGATATAAAATCTGTTTAATAGCCGGAGAGATGTTGCCGTCGAAAAAATTGCTCTCGATGACCCGCATCGGATCGATCGTTCCGCCTACCGCAGCAGCCAGCGCCCAGATCTTGATGCGACCGGCGATCTCGAGCATGCTTTGCGTTGGTGGCTGGAATGCCATAACCGCTCCGATTCCTCCAATCAGCGCTCCTCCGAGCACGATTCCGAATGCCACGAAGAAGTCGATAACCGCTTTGGTAAGAAAAGTACTCATTTTCCTTTTCAGCTCCCCTTTCGCCAGATGGCTTGTCCAGGTCTTATTCTTTATGTAAAGCATGAATTGCCTCTTGTCCCTCGTTACTCTCATTCTATGGGCGCAGCCTATGGATGTATGATAAAATCTTTTATTAAAGAGACAGTTTTATAGAGGTCGTTCAAAAAGTCCGCTTTTGAAGAGAAGGCCCATCAAAGACAAGCGAAGGATGGGCGATCGCGATTCAGCCGCAGGTTTTCGGCGATATAGCATTTTCGAGCGGGTGCTTATGAGATAGTTTGGAACTTCACTTATAAATAGTTGAGATTAATCTTCTAGTACGGATTTTACATGGAAAGGAAGGAAACGCATGGACAGCTTTGTTCACCTGCATGTACACAGCGAATATAGCTTGCTGGACGGTGCCGCCCGGCTTGAGGATCTGGTCAAGAGAGCCGCCGGCTTCGGCATGAAGGCGCTGGCATTGACCGATCACGGAGTGATGTACGGTGCGGTTCCTTTTTATAAATTGTGTAAGGCAAATGGAATCAAGCCGATTATCGGATGTGAGATGTACTTTACTGCCGGATCGCGCAAGGAGCGGGGCAGCCGCAAGGATCAGCCGATCCATCATCTGATTCTGCTTGCGAAAAATCTGCAGGGGTATCAGAACCTGATGCGGTTGTGCTCGATTGCGCAGCTCGAAGGATTCCATTACAAACCGCGGATCGATTGGGAGGTTCTGGAGCGCCACGCCGAGGGGCTTGTCTGCCTAAGCGCTTGCCTCGGGGGAGAAGTGCCCCAGCATCTGCTGCATGGCCGCTATGAGGAGGCGAAGCGAGCTGCTCTGCGCTATAAGGCGGCGTTTGGTGAGGACTTCTATCTGGAACTGCAGGATCATAGCATTCCAGAGCAGAAGAAGGTGAATCCGCAGCTTATTCAGCTTGCTGAAGAGACGGGAATTGCTCTTGTAGCGACCAATGATGTTCACTACTTGGAACAGGACGATGCCGAGGTCCAGGATGTGCTGATCTGGATTGGTACGGGGAAGAGCGTAGAGGACGAGGATCGGCTGAAAATGAATACGAACCAGCTCTATATGAAGAATGGGGCTCAGATGGCCACGTTGTTCCCGCATGTGCCGGAAGCAATTCGCAATACAGCAGTGATCGCTGATAAATGCGATTTGGAGCTGGAATTTGGCAAGCATATTCTCCCGGCTTACCGCCCGATTCCCGAGGGCATGGATGCGGCGTCTTATTTGGAGACCCTCTGTCAGCAAGGTCTTGCTGAGCGTTATAACGGTTTGCCGGAGTGGCAGAGCGAGGGGGCCCAAGCTTCGCTGCAGGAACGGCTCAAGTATGAGCTGGGTGTGATCGCGAACATGGGCTTTTCCGATTATTTTCTAATTGTATGGGATTTCATCGCTTTTGCTCATCGCCATGGCATCGCCACGGGTCCGGGACGGGGTTCCTCTGCCGGCAGTATCGTCGCCTATGTGCTGCATATTACGAATGTAGATCCGATGAAATATAATCTGCTGTTCGAGCGCTTCCTCAATCCGGAGCGGGTAACGATGCCGGATATCGATATTGACTTCAGCGATTTGCGCCGGGATGAAGTCATTGCTTATGTTGCGGATAAGTATGGCCCGGAGCATGTGGCTCAGATTATTACCTTTGGTACTATGGCTGCGCGGGCGGCGGTTCGCGACGTAGGAAGGGCGCTGAGTGTTCCGTTCGGCGAGGTCGATAAGGTAGCCAAGCTGATCCCCGGCAGCCTGGGGATGACGATTGAGCGCGCGATGAAGGAGAGTCCGGATTTGAAGGGGCTGTATGACTCGCAGCCGCGTATTCACGGACTTCTCGATATGGCGATGAAGGTTGAGGGGATGCCCAGGCATGCCTCGACTCATGCGGCTGGTGTAGTCATCTCCCGCGACCCGCTGACAGATGCAGTTCCATTGCAGACGGGCAGCGAAGGTACGGCGCTGACGCAATATTCAATGGAGCATCTCGAAGCGATCGGTTTGCTGAAAATGGACTTTCTCGGTTTGCGCACGCTGTCGATTATCGAACGCTGTATGAAGTGGATCACGGAGGAGAGCGGAGATGCGCCGGATTTTCGGATCATTCCCGATGATGATCACAAGACCTATGAGATGTTAGGCCGTGGGGAGACAACCGGGGTGTTCCAGCTTGAGTCGGCGGGCATGCGCCGCGTGCTGCGCGATTTGAAGCCGTCGCAGTTCGAGGATGTGATCTCTGTTCTGGCTCTGTATCGGCCAGGTCCGATGGAGTTTATTCCGAATTATATTTCCTCAAAGCATGGCTTGAGTGAGGTTCATTACCCGCATCCGGATCTGGAGCCAATTCTGAAGGATACGTACGGCATTATCGTCTATCAGGAGCAGATCATGCAGATCGCGTCAAGGATGGCTGGATTCTCGCTTGGTGAAGCGGATTTGCTGCGCCGTGCCGTATCGAAGAAGAAGCGGGAGGTGCTGGATGAGCAGCGGGGTCATTTTGTGGCTGGAAGCAAGGCCCAGGGCTATACGGAGACGGATGCAAATGCAGTCTATGATATGATCGTCCGTTTCGCCGATTATGGCTTCCCGCGGGCGCATGCCGCTGCATACGGAGTGCTCGCTTTTCAGACGGCTTATTTGAAGGCGCACTATCCTGTGCATTTTATGGCCTCCATGTTAACGGCTGTCATGGGCAGCCATCGCAAGGTGGCCGAATACATTGTCGAGTGCCGCCGGATGGGCATCGTTGTATTGCCGCCGGATGTGAACGAGAGCGGGGTGTTATTCACACCTCGGGTGAACGGAACGAGCAGGGCCGGAATAGCAGGTGATTCTGAGATTATCGACATGGGGACGGATGTGCAGATAAATTCAGATTCCGTGTCCAATTCTGACTCCAATTCGGAATCTAATTTGGAATCAGAGGAGCCCTATGGGGTGATTCGTTTTGGTCTGGCGGCCATTAAGAATGTGGGCACCCAGGCGATGGAGAGTATTCTGAAGGAGCGGCAGGAACGGCCTTTTGACAGTCTGCTTGATTTCTGCCGCCGCGTTGATCTGCGGGTCTGCAACAAGCGGGTGATCGAGTCGCTGATTCAGGGCGGAGCGTTTGATTCCTTGCCGGGACATCGCGCCCAATTGCTGGCGATGCTGGATGAGACGGTGGAAGCGGCAACGAAGTGGCGTAAGGAACGGGATGATCTGCAGATTCAATTGTTCGATTTCATTGAGACGCCAAACTGGGATATCGAGTATCCTGAGATCCCCAAGTTTACAGTAGGGCAGCAGCTTGAACTGGAGCGTGAGCTGCTGGGTTTATATTTATCCGGCCATCCGCTGGATGATTTTGATGAACTGCTGAATGAAGACGGCATCGATCGACTGATGGATTTGGCTGAAGCTGCGGATGAGAGCGAGACGGTTGTGGCCGGGATGGTTGTGTCGCTGAAGACGATCATGACTAAGCAGGGCAAGCCGATGGCTTTCATAGAGCTGGAAGACCAGATCGAGCGCTGCGAGGTCGTCTTGTTCCCGAATATGTGGCGCCGCTGTGCGCCGCACGTCACGAAAGGCGCGCTGCTCGCACTGCGCGCCACGGTCCAGCAGCAGGACGAAGGCTTCAAGCTGCTGGCCGATGAGGTGGCGCCGCTAAGCGTGCAAAGCCTCGCCGCGCTGCGGCGCGGACTTGGCCGCCGGCGCGCTGCGGCGGCGAGGACTGGCGCCAGGCGCGCGGGAAGCGGCGCAGCCCCAGGGGCAAGCGCCGCGGT
>NZ_QJOT01000033.1:0-1774 GCF_013393165.1 Paenibacillus sp. 79R4
AAGAGGGTGTCCCAAAAGTCATCATAGATGACTGAGGGGGCACCCTCTTACATTTCATCAAACAAAAAGAAACCGCTCTTTGGTAAAATGGAAGTACGACCAACCATAAACCCAAAGGAGACGGTCTCTTTGTATATTCAATATAGCATGAATCAACTCTGTTTACCAATGGATTTGGAAGAAGATATTCCCGCAAATCACCTCGTTCGTGTAGTGAATGCTGCCGTTAATCGTCTCGACGACACCATCTTCGATGCGGCTTACCCTGGGGGCGGACGAGATAGCTACCATCCTAAAATGCTCACCAAAGTCATTATTTACGCCTACACGCAGCGCATCTACTCCTCTCGCCAGATCGCCAAAGCGATCCGCGAAAATATCATGTTCATGTGGATCGCGGGCAGACAAAGACCAGACTTCCGCACCATCAACCGGTTCCGTTCGGAGCGGATGAAAACGGTACTGGAGACGGTATTTACCGCCGTTCTTCGGTTTCTGGCTGAGGAGAACTACATACAGCTCGAGCATTACTTTGTGGACGGCACGAAGATTGAAGCAAATGCCAATCGGTACACCTTTGTTTGGGGAAAGGCCGTTGTAAAGCATAAAGCCAAGCTTCAGGAGAAAGTGCAAACCTTATTCGCCGCTATAGAGGAAACCGAGAAGCAAGAAGAAGGAACGCACGGCGGCAAGGATCTTCTCAAGCTGGGTGAGTCCTCTGCCATCACTGGTGAAAAGCTAGAGCAAGCCATCAAGCAATTGGAAGAGCGCCTGCAGGAGAAACCGAAAGACAAGCCGCTCAAGAAGGCGGTGCGCACGCTCCGCAAAGATTTTCTTCCGCGCCTTCAGAAGTATGAGACTCAGGAAGCGATTTTAGGCACGAGAAACAGCTACAGCAAAACGGACCATGACGCTACATTTATGCGAATGAAAGAAGACCACATGCGAAATGGTCAGCTCAAGCCGGGATACAATGTGCAGATCGGCACCGAAAATCAATTCATTATCGGTTACAGTTTGCACCAGCGCCCGACCGATACGCGTTGCCTCATTCCTCATCTTGAAAAATTAAAATCTCAATTAGGAAAGCTTCCGGGCACCGTTATCGCCGATGCGGGCTATGGTGGTGAAGAAAATTACGACTACTTGGAGCAGAAACAAGTCGAAGCCATTGTGAAGTACAGTACGTATCACCGCGAAAAGAGCAAGGCATGGCAAAGGGACATCAGCAAAATCGACAACTGGACCTATAACAGCGAACAAGATACATGGACATGCGCAGCTGAACAAACGCTCCATTTCCGGAGAGAGAGTAAGGAGAAAACAGAAAGCGGGTATGAAATCGAATACCGACATTACCGTAGCGCCAGCTGTACGGATTGTCCGTTCAAGCCGCAGTGTACAAAAGCCCAAGGTGATCGTGAGATTAAAGTTAGCATGAAGTATTTGCGGCTAAAGAATCAGGCAAGGCAAAAGCTCTGCAGTGAAGAAGGTTATGCCCTGGCCGTAAGGCGCATGATCGAGCCGGAACCTGTGTTTGGTCATATGAAGAACAACCGGGGCTTTAAAAGATTCCTGCTTCGAGGCTTAGCAAAAATAAGCCTTGAGGTCGGGTGGCTTTCCCTTGCTCACAATCTGCTTAAGAAAACAGCCATAGACGCCAAAAAACAAGGAGCTAAGCGAAAATAGACCGCTTAACTCCTTGTTTTTTTACGAATATCTTCCTATTTCTTTGAAGAGGGTGTTCTAAGGTTTACTTTTGGGACACCCTCTT
>NZ_QJOT01000034.1:0-1597 GCF_013393165.1 Paenibacillus sp. 79R4
GGTTACCGTTGAACCACTTGGCAGTTCTACGGTTACTGTACCATCTCCGTGATCCGTTACAGTTGAGCCACCTGGAACTGTTACTGTTGGGCCACTCGGAACCTCTACAGTGACTGTTCCGTCCTCATTGTCCGTTACGGTAGAGCCGTCCGGGACAGTTACTGTTGGGCCACTCGGAACCTCTACAGTGACTGTTCCGTCTTCGTTATCCGTTACAGTTGAGCCACCTGGAACTGTTACTGTCGGGCCACTCGGAACCTCTACAGTGACTGTGCCATCCTCGTTGTCCGTTACGGTCGAACCATCCGGGACAGTTACTGTTGGGCCACTCGGGACCTCTACGGTTACTGTGCCGTCTTCGTTATCCGTTACAACTGAGCCGTCCGGGACAGTTACGCTCGGACCACTTGGTTGCTCTCCCGGTTGTTCACCTGGTTGTTCACCAACGATAGTTCCATCTTCATTTACGATGGAGCCGGATGGTACGGTCACTGTTTCCCCGTTTGGCAGTTCTACAATTATCATGCCGTCCTCGCCATCTGTTACGATCGAACCTGATGGTACCGTTACTGTTGAACCGCTTGGCAGTTCTACAGTTACTGTTCCATCTCCGTTATCTACAACAACCGAGCCATTTGGTACGGTTACCGTTGAACCACTTGGCAGTTCTACGGTTACTGTTCCATCTCCGTTATCCGTTACAGTTGAGCCACCTGGAACTGTTACTGTTGGGCCACTCGGGACCTCTACGGTTACTGTTCCATCTCCGTTATCCGTTACGGTTGAACCACCTGGGACCGTTACTGTTGGGCCACTCGGAACCTCTACAGTTACTGTTCCGTCCTCGTTGTCCGTTACAGTTGAGCCACCTGGGACCGTTACAGTTGAGCCACTTGGAACCTCTACGGTTACTGTTCCGTCCTCGTTGTCTGTTACGGTCGAACCATCCGGGACCGTTACTGTTGGGCCACTCGGAACCTCTACAGTGACTGTTCCGTCCTCATTGTCCGTTACAGTTGAACCACCTGGGACCGTTACTGTCGGGCCACTTGGAACCTCTACGGTTACTGTTCCGTCCTCGTTGTCTGTTACGGTCGAACCATCCGGGACCGTTACTGTCGGGCCACTCGGAACCTCTACGGTTACTGTGCCGTCTTCGTTATCCGTTACGGTGGAGCCATCCGGGACCGTTACCGTTGGACCGCTTGGTCCTTGACCTGGCTGTTCACCAACGATAGTTCCATCTTCATTTACGATGGAGCCGGATGGTACGGTCACTGTTTCCCCGCTTGGCAGTTCTACAATTACCATGCCGTCCTCGCCATCTGTTACGATCGAACCTGATGGTACCGTTATTGTTGAACCGCTTGGCAGTTCTACAGTTACTGTTCCATCCCCGTTATCCGTTACGACCGAGCCATTCGGGACGGTTACCGTCGAACCGCTTGGCAGTTCTATGGTTACTGTGCCGTCCTCATTATCCGTTACGGTCGAACCATCCGGGACAGTTACTGTTGGGCCACTCGGAACCTCTACAGTGACTGTTCCGTCTTCGTTATCCGTTACAGTTGAGCCACCTGGAACTGTTACTGTCGGG
>NZ_QJOT01000035.1:0-1555 GCF_013393165.1 Paenibacillus sp. 79R4
CTTGAGCGTGATTTGCTTTTGACAAAGCAGCATACAACCCAAGCCGTTCAATTAATGGCCGATCAATTTTCAAGAGAATTGAACAATTTGCTAGAGAAATATGAGGAAGCATATCTTAAGGCGAGTCTTAGCGTGATTCAAGGCAACAAATAGCAAAATATAGGGAGGCTTTTCCTGCAAACAAACGTTCGAAAGAAGGTGACATAAATGGCACAGATACAACCAGTTGTGAAAGTAGAGCTTGATCCTCTTAAGCCGGTACCAGAGATATGCTCCGTAATCATGGCCGTAACTCCATACCATCCAGGCAATGAAGAAGCGATCCTGCAGGGAGTTAAGGAAGCGGTCGAGCAGCGGTTAGAACAACTCAAGAAAGGACCTAAAGCGCATGACGAACAGGTACGGAAACCTAACTCCAAGTAAGAAGATCAGTGAGGATTTTCAGACTATCAACATCGGCTTTGACAAAGTACAGGCTGAAATGGACGCCAATAAGACGGCAGCAGACGACCATATAGCCAATGCCGATATCCACGTCACAAAGGCTCAAAAGGCAGAATGGGATAGTAAGGCTGCTGGTGGTACCGCGACAGAATTGACCGCTCATATTGATGATAAGGTTGTCCACGTCACACAGGCCGACCATGACAAGCTTGACAGTATTGAGGATGGTGCAGAGGTTAACCAAAATGCCTTTGCCAAGGTCAATGATATTGAAGCCGCGAATCCGTCATCACAGTTTTTTATTGTCGGTGGCGTGGGGATCACAGTAACGACTAATCCCAACAATGGAGAAGTTACAATCACGGCAACAGGTGACGCTACTCCAGGGGCTCACGGTAGCACGCATACTGAGCATGGAGCCGATCCGATCCCTACGGCAACTCTTACAGAGGGCGGTTTGCTATCAGCCGCACAGCTTGCAGAGATTGTTACTCATGGTGAGCTGCTGCAGGAGCAGGGCGAAGCGATATCTGCTTTAGAAACTCGCCTTAATACAGCCGATACAGACGAGATCACATTACAGCCTGGCTTACAGGTAGTCAGCGCGGCCAAGGATGCACGCTTTAACCTTGGTTCTATCAAAGGTAAATCGGAGATTAACGGGAGCGGCAGAATCGGCATCATCGGCGTAGAGAATCCCTATGTAATACGGTATGGAGAGAATCTATTGCCGCCGTTTTATGAGTGGTCACAGCTTGGGAGCAGTTCAAGAAAAATAATTAGTCCTTACAGCTTATCTATTGACCAAAAAGCAGCTGAAGGCTGGCAATTTGTAAGTTATCCGTTATCTGTTACGCCTAACACGGAGTATTATCTACAATGCAGTCACAACATGAAGATGAGCATTGCTAACGCAGATGGCTCAGTAAGTATTATTCCTTATACAGAAGCACAATTCATCAAGTTTAATAGCGGGTCACACACGAGTATATCGGTGTATTTCTCATCCACATCAATTGGACAGGATGTAGTATATTCCATTGCAAACCCGATGCTCACACTCGGCACTGAACCCAAGCCATTCCAACCGCGCGAAGACTCTATGCTTGCC